>CAJWIB010000055.1 GCA_913041095.1 uncultured Rhodospirillaceae bacterium
AACGGCTTAGAGAAAGGCGGCACTGCCATCCTCAACCAGGACAATGAGTATTATGAATTATTGTCTGATGCCGCCACTGCGGCAGGGGCCGGTCGGGTCATTGGTTTCGGTGTGCACAATGAAGCGCAATACAAACTTTTGGATTTCGTGCTGCGGTCCGACGGTTCGAGCGTCGAAGCTTCTTTCAATGGTTATCGTTTTTCCTATCAATTGGCGATGCCGGGGCGTCATTGGGTAATGAATAGTCTGGCCGTGCTGGCCACTGTTGAAGCTGTGGGAGCAGATGTCTTCGCAGCCGCCCGCGCCTTTGCTCAAATCAAACCGCCGAAGGGCCGTGGCGAGCGGCATAGTATTTCTATTGGTGACGGCAGTATCGAGCTGATTGATGACAGCTACAATGCCAGTCCGGTTTCAATCGCGGCGGCGCTGGAGGTTCTGGCTCAAGCAGAGTTGGGGCCTTCAGGCCGCCGGATTGCCGCCCTCGGAGATATGCGAGAGCTTGGCGACAAATCAGCTGACCTTCATCAGGGATTGGCCACATATGTTGCCGCTGCAGGCGTCGATCTAGTTTACGCCGCTGGACCAGAGATGAAACATTTGTGCGACGCCCTGCCTGGAACAATCGGTGTGATTCACACTGCTACTTCCAAGATACTTATTCAGCCACTACTCGACGAAGTCCAGCCGGGTGATGTCGTCCTCGTCAAGGGCTCGGCAGGTTCTCTGATGGGCCAAGTCGTTGAAGCTCTCAAAAATTTGGTTGAAAGCAAGGAGATCTTGAATGCTGTTTAACACCCTTGCTCAATTAGCTGATCAATTCGCGTTCTTTAACTTGTTCCGTTACATCACGTTCCGGACCGGTGGTGCGATGATGACAGCTTTGATTGTGAGTTTTATCTGCGGGCCGATCATCATCAAATGGCTCAAAGTCCATCAAAAGAAAGGCCAGCCCATTCGCGAAGATGGACCGGAAGGCCATCTGATTACTAAGGTTGGCACACCGACCATGGGCGGCTTTATGATCCTATTGGCGCTGGTGGTCTCGACGCTGTTATGGGCTGATCTGCACAATGGCTATATATGGGCGGCACTTTGTGTGACGGTGGGTTACGGCATGATCGGTTTTATCGATGACTACATTAAAGTCACTCGGCAAAATTCAAGTGGTCTTCCAGGTAAGCTCAAAATGCTACTGCAAATTTTCATCGCCATCGTGGTGACGCTTTATATTATGAGCTTGACCCGTGATCCGTTATCGACCTCGCTGGCTATTCCGTTTTTCAAAACTGTGCTGATTGATCTTGGCTGGTTCTTTGTAGCGTTCTCTTGTTTGGTGATTGTCGGTTCTTCTAATGCCGTCAATTTAACCGACGGGTTGGATGGCTTGGCGATTGGCCCGGTAATGATCGCAACCGGTGTCTTTGCACTTATTTCATACGTTATTGGTAACTCTGTCTTTTCAAACTATCTGCAGTTTAATTACGTGCCGGGCGCAGGCGAGCTTTCCATTTTTTGTGGCGCGCTGATTGGTGCCGGTCTTGGCTTCCTCTGGTATAACGCGCCGCCGGCCATGGTTTTTATGGGTGATACCGGCTCTCTCGCGATGGGTGGAGCTCTTGGATCAGTAGCCGTCATTACCAAGCATGAACTGGTGTTGGCAATCGTTGGCGGCTTGTTCGTGTTGGAAACCGTTTCGGTAATTGTTCAAGTCATTTCCTTCAAGATGACGGGCAAGCGCGTCTTCGCAATGGCGCCGCTGCATCATCATTTTGAGAAAAAAGGCTGGGCTGAACCGACCATTGTTATTCGTTTTTGGATTATTGCGGTGATTTTGGCAATTGCCGGGCTTGCCACTTTGAAACTGAGGTAAGGAAACTAGAATAAATATGATCAACGTAACTTCTTTTGCCAATAAGCCAGTTGGTGTTTTGGGGCTTGGTCGCTCCGGCCTCTCAGTTGTCCGCGCTTTGGCGGCAGGAGAGGCTGAGGTCTGGGCGTGGGATGATTTAGAGGCGACCCGCGATAAGGCGATTGATGAGGGTATTGAGCTTACTGATCTTTATCAAAGTGACTGGTCTCAGTTAGACACATTGGTGTTGAGCCCGGGAATACCGGATCAGTTTCCGGAGCCCCACGAAATTGCCAGCCGCGCCCATAATGCCGGCTGTGAAATTATATGCGATGTTGACTTGTTGGCGCGGGAAGTCGCTACCGCCCGGTTTGTCGGTGTATCCGGCACCAATGGTAAATCAACGACGACGGCGCTGATTGGACATATTTTTAAAGCGGAGGAGCGGTCTGTCGAAATTGGCGGGAATTACGGAATTCCAGTTTTGGATTTAACACCGCTCGGCGAAGACGGTACATATGTGCTGGAACTATCTTCTTATCAATTAGAACGCGTTCCCTCGGTTCGTCTGGATGTCGCAGTGCTGCTCAATATTTCACCGGATCATTTGGATCGTCATGGTGGTTTGAACGGCTATGTTGCGGCCAAGCGCATTTTGTTTGAGCGCACCAAAGAAAATGCCCAAACAATTATCGGCATGGAAGATTCTTACTGCCGTGGCATCTCCTTGGAATTGATGATTAACCGGGGCGGTAAGGGTATTGTGCCGATCTCGGGAAGCGCCCGTACTCTGGGTGGTGTCTATGTCAAAAATGGTACGCTCATTGACGATCTCGAAAATCAGCAAAAATCGATCATGGATTTGCGGACCGTGACGACCCTGCCGGGTGGGCATAATTGGCAAAATGCAGCGGCAGCTTATGCAGCGGCGCGGGCAGCTGACATCAAGCCTGAAAAAATCGCTGCAGCGATCCAAACTTTTGACGGTTTGCCGCACCGTCAAGAGTTGATCCGCGAAATCAAAGGCATTGCCTATATCAATGACAGTAAAGCTACCAACACGGAAGCGGCCGCCAAAGCGCTACTGTGTTACCAAGATGTTCATTGGATTGCCGGAGGGCAGTTTAAAGAGAAGAATCTCGGTGCTATCGCGCAAGTGCTGCCGAAGATCAAGCACGCTTATCTCCTTGGTGAGGCGCAAGATCAGCTGGCTGGGCTGCTCGGCTCCAACGTCTCGGCACGTCAATTTAATAATCTCGAAGCGGCGGTGAATGCAGCTCATCAAGCCGCGCAAAGAGAGGGTGGTGGTGCTGTTCTGTTGTCGCCGGCCTGCGCGTCTTTCGATCAATTTTCTGATTTTGAACAACGCGGCGATACGTTCTGTGACCTCGTTAAAAATCTGGAAGCAGGTGCCGCATGAAAAGAACATTCTCCCGCACGGATGAAAGCCTCTTTGGCCGCTGGTGGTGGACTGTTGATCGCTGGATGATAGCAGCTATTATCGCCATATTGGCGCTGGGAGGGATTTTGGCGCTAGCCGCAAGTCCGGCAGTTGCAGAACGTATCGGGCTTGATACTTTTCACTTTGTCCAGCGTCAGTTTATTGTTCTGCCGTTTGTCTTGATAGTCATGTTTGCCGTGTCACTGTTAAACCGAAGTGGAGTTCGTCAACTCGCCGTCATCTGTTTTTGCCTGGCGGTAATATTTATGATTTATACGCTGATGGACGGTACCAAGATCAAAGGTGCCATCCGGTGGGTAACGTTCGCTGGTTTTTCAATCCAGCCATCCGAATTTGTAAAGCCAAGTTTTGCTATTATTGGTGCGTGGATGTTTTCGGCTTGGCGGCTCAAAGAAGATTTTCCCGGTTATATGGTAGCGGTTGGGCTGTATCTTACCGTCGTTGCCTTGTTGCTGATGCAGCCCGATGTCGGTATGGCGATTTTGGTCAGCGTCGTCTGGGGTGTCCAGTTTTTCCTCGCCGGCTTGCCGATGCTGCTGGTGTTGGCAATCGGCATCGTTTTTATCTGTGGTGGATTTGTAGCCTATTTTAACTTTGAACATGTGCAAATCCGCATCGACCGTTTTTTCGATCCTGTAAGCATCGAGGCTTATCAAGTCATGCGGTCGCTCGAAGCTTTTCGCAATGGCGGTGTTTTTGGCCGGGGACCGGGTGAAGGCCATGTTAAAGAAGTGCTGCCGGATGCCCATGCTGATTTTATTTTTGCTGTCGCTGGAGAAGAATTCGGTCTCATGATGACACTGTTGATTGTTGGCTTGTTTTTGTTCGTTGTGCTCAGAGGATTTGGTCGCGCCTTCAAGGAAACTGATCTGTTTGTCCAGCTCGCCGTTGCCGGATTACTAGTTCAATTCGGTTTGCAAGCGATCATCAACATGGCCTCGACGCTTAACCTGATGCCGACCAAGGGAATGACCTTACCGTTTGTTTCCTACGGCGGCTCATCAATGATGGCTTTGGCGATTGGTCTCGGTATGGTTTTGGCGCTGACCCGCGAGCGGCCGGGACAGGAAAATGCGTGGCGCGATCTCGGCGGTAAGGATATGGGAGGGCGCCTGATTTAATGGCTAGTTCTCCCGCCAAACCTCTTGTTGTATTAGCCGCTGGCGGGACCGGTGGTCATGTTTTCCCTGCCGAAGCTTTAGCCGCCGAGCTCAGTAGTCGCGGGTATCAGTTAGCTCTTGTAACGGATCGGCGAGGTGGCGATCTGAGTGGCCGTTTAGGTGAGCTTGAAACTCATCGTGTACGCGCTGGAGGTATTGCCGGAAAAGGTGTTTTTGCCCGCATTCTTAGTGCGATTGAATTGATGGTTGGTACCGTGCAGGCGTGGTTCCTGCTGCGCCGCTTAAAGCCCGCTGTTGTTGTTGGATTTGGTGGTTATGCCTCGGTGCCGACGATGCTGGCTGCGGCGTATTCTGGCACCAAGGCAGCAATCCATGAGCAAAATGCTGTGCTGGGCCGGGCTAATCGCATGCTAGCTAGCCGGGTTGAGACAATTGCAACATCTTTCGAGAAAGTTTCTGAAATTCCGGAAAATGCTAAATCAAATATAATCGTCACCGGTATGCCCGTGCGGCTAGCGGTCACGATTGTCAGAGATCGAGCTTATCCGTCTATCAGCAGAGAAGGCGATATAAATTTAGCAGTCTTTGGTGGCAGTCAAGGCGCTCATATATTTAGTGTGGTCGTACCGGATGCCATGAAGCGGCTTGATGAAAGCCTCCGTCGCCGGATCAAAATTACCCAACAGAGCCGCCAAGAAGACATAGATCTGGCTAATTCGGTTTATCGCACCATTGGTATTGAAGCGGAGCTTTCTACTTTCTTTAATGACGTGCCGGATCGTATTGCTGATGCTCATCTGGTGATTTGTCGGTCAGGCGCATCTTCAATTGCCGAGCTAACGACGATCGGCCGTCCGGCGATTTTAGTGCCCTACCGTCACGCGGTGGATGATCATCAATCAAGAAATGCCCATGCAGTTGATGAGGTCGGCGGCGGTTGGCTCATCCCCGAAAAAGCCTTTACTGGTGTCGTTCTAGCGGAGCGTTTAGCAGCTTTATTTGCCATCCCGCGCATACTTGAGAACGCCGCAACAGCGGCAAAATCAGCCGGCGTGCCAGACGCTGCTGCGAGACTTGCCGATATGGTTGTCGGCCTGATGTCCAATGGTAACGGCAAAAGTGATCCCGATACAACTAATCAAAGGGCCGCGGCATGAGAGGACTGCCACTTGATCTCGGTACCATTCATTTCGTCGGCATCGGCGGTATTGGCATGAGCGGTATTGCCGAAGTGTTGCATAACCTCGGTTACGCGGTGCAGGGCAGTGATATGGCGGAAGGCACCAATGTGGTCCGCTTAAGAGATCTCGGCATTGATGTTAAAGTTGGCCACGCCGAGAAAAATTTGGGTAAGGCGGAAGTGGTGGTAATTTCCTCTGCGGTTAAAGCCGGAAACCCGGAATTGGAGGTCGCCCGCCAGCGCCTAATGCCGGTAGTGCGCCGGGCCGAGATGCTTGCTGAGCTCATGCGTCTTAAATGGTCCATCGCCGTTGGCGGTACTCATGGAAAAACCACTACAACGTCGTTGGTAGCAGCGCTTTTAGAAGCCGCCAAAATGGATCCAACCGTTATCAATGGCGGTATTATTAATGCCTGGGGAACCAATGCGCGGCTCGGTGATGGTGATTGGCTGGTTACGGAGGCTGATGAATCAGATGGTACTTTTGTAAAATTACCTTCGACCATCGCCGTTGTTACCAATATTGACAGCGAACATATGGATCATTACGGCTCGTTCGATGCCTTGCGCGATGCTTTTGTCACCTTTGTCGAACAAATCCCATTTTATGGTTTTGCTGCTCTCTGTATTGACGATGCCGAAGTGCAAGCATTGATCCCCCGGGTCTTAGACCGTAAAATCATCACCTATGGTGAATCACCCCAGGCCGATATTCGCATCGCTAATATTGAGGCGTCCAGGGATGGTTCTAGCTTTGATATCGTCATTGCCGATCGTAAATCTGGTGAAGAGCGCATAATCAAAAAACTGCATCTGCCGATGGTAGGTGGGCACAATACTCTAAATGCTGCGGCGGCCATCAGTATTGCTTTAGAAATGGGTATTGCCGACGATTTGATCCGCAAAGGCCTTACCAATTTTGAAGGCATTAAGCGGCGTTTTACCAAAACCGGTGAAGTTGATGGCGTTTCGATCATTGATGATTATGGTCATCATCCAGTTGAAATTTCAGCCGTGCTTGAAGCCGCCCGCACGGCGACACCGGCAGGCCGGGTCATGGCCGTCGTGCAACCGCATCGTTACTCCCGTTTGTACGATTTATTCGAGGATTTTTGCACCTGCTTCAATAATGCTGACGTTGTTGTTGTTGCCGACATCTATGCTGCCGGTGAGACGCCGATTGAAGATGTCAGTCGCGATAGTCTGGTCGAAGGCTTGCGCTCACATGGTCATCGGATGGTCATTCCCTTAGAACAACCCGATGATCTTGCCGGTCTCGTTGACACACATTTGAGTTCAGGCGATATGGTGGTTTGCCTAGGGGCTGGCAATATTACGGCCTGGGCTAACAGCTTGCCGGACGAGTTGGCCGAATTACGCGGGCTTAATAAAGAGGTGGCTGGATGATGGCTGCTCCTAGTTTTTCTGATGGTTTGTTGGCAAAACTTCCGGCCGTGAAAGGACGATTGAAGGAGAATGCTGATCTTGCCAAATCAACCTGGTTCCGGGTAGGTGGGCCAGCCGAAGTGATGTTCCAGCCACGTGACCTTGATGATTTAGTCAATTTTCTGACTGATAAGCCTGATGACGTGCCGATGACGGTGATTGGTATTGGCTCAAACTTGATGGTGCGCGACGGTGGTGTGCCGGGTGTTGTCATCAGACTCGGCGAAGTGTTTACGGATATTTCTGTCGACGGGTTAGAAATAACCGCTGGTGGAGGTGTATCCAATCTCAGGCTTGCCAATGCGGCGCGTGATGCCGGCATCAAGGGTTTTGAATTTTTGACCGGTATTCCGGGCGCAGTCGGTGGAGCGCTGCGTATGAATGCCGGCGCCTATGGTGCTGAAACCAAGGACATTGTGCAAAGCGTTAAAGCGATTGATGAGCATGGGCAAATTGTTGATCTAACGGTTGCAGATATGAAGTTCAGCTATCGCCACTCCGATGCGCCGGATGATCTGATTTTTATCGAAGGCCGGTTTAAAGGGAAATCTGGCACGCCGGCGGGTATAGGCGCCCGGATGAAATCAATTCGAGCGCAGCGAGAGCAGTCGCAACCAATTAAAACACCGACCAGTGGCAGTACGTTTACTAATCCCCCCGACGCTAAAGCGTGGGAGCTTATTGATCAAGCCGGCTGCCGAGGTTTGATGCGCGGCGGCGCGGTGGTCTCTGAAAAGCATTGTAATTTCCTCATCAATACCGGCTCGGCAACGGCGGCTGATCTTGAAGGTCTTGGCGAGGAAGTCCGCCACCGGGTGTTTGAGACCAGTGGCGTTAAGTTGGAATGGGAAATTCGCCGTATCGGCGTAGCTGCCAATCCAAGCATCGAGGAGGTTTCCTCATGACGCGTCATGTAGCGGTTTTGATGGGAGGTTGGTCGACTGAGCGGGAAGTGTCGCTGGTTAGTGGGGCAGCTGTCAGTAACGCTTTAACCGAAGCTGGTTACCGTGTGACCTCGATTGATGTACAGCGTGATGTTGGCGCTTTGCTGACGAGGCTCTACCCCAAACCGGATGCCGTCTTTAATGCTCTGCATGGTCGCTACGGCGAAGATGGTTGCGTCCAAGGGCTGCTCAATATCCTTGATATACCCTATACCCATTCAGGCGTGCTGGCGTCGGCCTTGGCGATGGATAAGCCGATGGCTAAATCAATCTTTGAAGCGGTCGGGATTAAAGTGGCCGAACACAAAATTGTCAGCCGTGAAGAGCTTATTGCTGGCTTCATGATACCACCATTCGTGGTGAAACCATATAACGAAGGTTCGAGTGTTGACGTTCACATTGTCATGGATGGGGACAATTACGAGCCGAGCAAAAAAGAATGGTCTTTTGGCCGATCCGTGATGGTTGAGAAATTTATTCCCGGCCGCGAGCTTACCGTGTCGGTTTTGGAGGGGCAAGCTTTGGCGGTCACTGAAATCACCACCGGGCACGACTTCTATGATTATGATGCCAAATATGGCGATGGAGGCTCGCAACACCAAGTACCCGCCGATATTCCCAAAGATACTTATGACGAAGCGACGCGAATCTCTGTGCTGGCTCATGAGAGTCTGGGTTGTCGGGGCGTGTCGCGCGCTGACATCCGCTATGACGGCACTGATCTTTTTATGCTGGAAGTGAACACTCAGCCCGGCATGACACCGACATCCTTGGTGCCAGAACAGGCTGCCTACGCAAATATTTCGTTTAACGAGTTGGTAAGCTGGCTCGTGGAGAATGCAGCTACTGATGATTAATGGCGATAGATAATGGCATGGTTTAGCAAATCCGATGCCGCCACTAAAAAGGCAACTAGCAAGCGCGGCCAAAAACGAAGGCGCGTGAAGCCATTGTGGCGAAGTCCATTGTTTGTTACCGTCTATGTGTTGGTGATTACCTCTAGTGCCAGCCTTGCTGGTTGGTGCGTCTGGCAAAGTGGCTGGGTGCAAACAACGGTCGAGCGTGTTAAATGGATAGTAATTGCTGGGGCCGCAAAAACCGGCTTCTCGGTACGTGAAATATTTGTTGAAGGCCGTTTCGAGACGCCCCGGAAAAGTCTCTTGAAAGCACTGCGGCTTGAGCGTGGGGCACCGATTCTGGCCTTTGATCCGCAAGCGGCGCGTGAGCGGGTTGAGGCTCTACCTTGGGTACGCCAAGCGGTGATTGAACGGCAGTTGCCGGATGTAGTTCATCTGCAATTGAATGAACGGCACCCCATGGCCTTGTGGCAACGCGGTGGAAAATTCACTCTTATTGATACTAATGGTGAATTGATCCCGCTAAAAGATGTCAGCAATTACACTAATTTGATTGTCGTGATTGGCAAGGATGCGCCGCGACATGCAGCGGTACTTTTTGAAGTATTGGCAACTGAACCCAAATTGGCGAGACGGGTTAAAGCTGCCGTCCGGGTTGGTGCCCGCCGCTGGAATCTTCACCTCAACAACAAGATAAAAATACAGCTGCCGGAAGATGACCCGGGCGCGGCTTGGAGTCATTTGGCTGAGCTCAATCAAAAACATGCATTACTGGCCCGCAACTTAATTAGCGTGGATTTGCGTCTGGCCGATCGGATTGTCATCCGTGAAGTCAAAAAGGGCTCGCCGGATGAAAAATTCAATATCGTACCAAATTTGCCGAAACAAAAGCAAAAACCAAAATTAAGGCCATTTAACCGACCCAACCGGCATCCGGGTGGCCGCTTGATTAGCGAAAGAGATACGTAAAGTTGAAAACATGATACAGAAAGCGTTATCAAAATCAGCCAACCGAACTGGCCTTATTACCGCCTTAGATATAGGCACGACCAAGGTTACGTGTTTTATCGCCCGCCCTTTGGAAAATGGTGATGCTGAGGTAATTGGTGTCGGGCATCAAGTGTCGAAAGGCATCAAAAACGGTAATATTGTTGATATGGCGGCGGTTGAAGATTCAATCCGGACCACGGTTGAGACAGCCGAGAAAATGGCCGGCGAGAATGTCCAAGAAGTTGTGCTGTGTGTATCGAGCTGTGTTCCTGATTCCAAACTTATATCTTTTGATGTTGCCATATCCGGTCACGAGATCAGTGATGTCGATCTCAAGCGCGCCCTTGATCCGACCTGGCTGTACTCGCAGCAGGCCGAAGATCGTCAGATCATTCACACCGTTCCGGTCGCCTACAGCATCGATGGCAATCCCGGCGTTAAAGATCCACGAGGGATGTATGGTGAGAAACTTGGCGTCAATATGCACGTCATTACGGCATCCGCTGGAGCGCTCCGCAATATGACAGCCTGCATTAACCGCTGCCATTTGGACATCGAATCCCGGGTTGTTGCGCCCTATGCCGCCGGCCTGGCAAGTCTTGTCGAAGATGAAAAAGAGCTCGGGGTGATTTGTATCGATATGGGCGGTGGGACGACCGACCTGTCAGTTTTTTTCGATGGCGAAATAGTTTACACCGATTCGGTACCGTTCGGCGGCAATCATGTAACCAACGATATTGCGCGCGGGCTGTCGACGCCGGTTTCATATGCCGAGAGGATGAAAACACTTTACGGCAGTGCCGTGCCATCACCCTCGGACGATCAGGAAGCCATCAAAGTGCCCCTGGTCGGTGAGGAGGATGATGGCGAAAATCAGATTTCACGGTCAATGCTGGTTGGTATTATCCGTCCTCGAATTGAAGAGATTTTTGAGCTGGTTCGCGAAAAATTAGAGCCAACTGGGTTTGAAAAAGCCGGCGCGCGCCGAGTTGTGTTAACCGGCGGAGCCTCACAATTAACCGGCATGCGCGAATTAGCCGCTGAAATGCTGGATAAACAAGTCCGTTTGGGACGGCCAAATTATGTTAAAGGATTGGCTGAATCCGTTAATGGGCCTGCGTTTTCGGCTCCTGCAGGCCTAATCCAGGTGATTTTGAAAGAAAGAAGTGCGGCGGCGATGACGTCTACGCGCACGATAGAGGTATCAGGCGGCAAATTCGGCCGTTTTGGACAATGGATA
>CAJWIB010000056.1 GCA_913041095.1 uncultured Rhodospirillaceae bacterium
CAAGTGAGATTGGTAGCACCTATGACGTTGCTGCCGTCCGGGGCCGAAAAATTAGGCGTTGAAGTGTTTCACGACATGAAGGAAGGGCTTAGAGATTGCGACATTGTGATGATGCTGCGGCTGCAAAATGAGCGCATGCAGGGTAATTACTTCCCGTCAATCCGCGAATATTTCCACTTCTTCGGACTTGATTATGAAAAGCTATCAGTGGCGAAGCCGGATGCGCTAATTATGCATCCAGGGCCGGCCAATCGTGGTGTCGAGATCGATTCCGAAGTGGCTGATGATTACAGCCGCAGTGTGATCCGCGAACAAGTTGAAATGGGTGTTGCCGTGCGCATGGCCTGCCTCGATATCCTCTCCAGCAATCTCCAGCTGGAAATGCAGGAGGGCGCTGAATGACTGGCATTTGGACAGCCGCCCTGCCTGATGAAAAGCTTGGCCAGAAAGCGTATGTAAATGTCCGCCTGCTTGATCCGGCGACGGATCTTGATGTGGTGTGCGATGCTAAAGGTGGATTGCTTACAGACGGTGAGAAAATTGTCGAATTTGGCATTAATATATTTAAAGATGGCACTCCGGAAGGTGTTGAGATCATCGATTGCGGCGGCCATTGCCTGAGCCCCGGCCTCGTTGACATCCGGGTCCAGGTCAGAGAGCCCGGCTATGAGCACAAAGGCACCATCGAAAGCGCCGGAAGATCGGCGACTGCCGGCGGCGTGACGACAATGGTTTGCCTGCCCAACACCAATCCGGTGATCGCCGACATGTCACAAGTCGAATTCGTCGCCCGGCGCGCGCGCAAAATCGGCCTCGCTAAAATATATCCGTACGCAGCCCTTACCGAAGATTTGGCCGGTGAAAAACTAACCGAGATTGGCATTCTTGCCGAAGCTGGTGCCGTCGCTTTCACCGATGGTGATAAGACAATCGCCAATGCGCAAGTACTCAGACGCGCCCTTAGTTATGCCCGTACTTTTGACCTGCTGATTGTCCAGCATCCTGAGGAGTCGAGCCTAGTTTCACCGGGTGGAATGAATTCTGGGGAGACCGCGACCCGGCTCGGTTTGCCGGGCATTCCCCGGGAAGCTGAAATAATCATGGTCGAGCGCGATTTACGTCTAGTGGAAATGACCGGTGGCAAACTTCACTTTGGCCATATCTCAACCGGCGAAGCCGTCAAAGTCATCCGCCAAGCCAAAGCCCGAGGCCTCAATGTCACCTGCGACACCGCTCCTCCTTACTTTGCGCTCAATGATCAATCGGTCGGCGACTATCGAACCTTTGCAAAATTATCGCCGCCGCTCCGTTCCGAAGATGACCGACTGGCCATTATTGAAGGCTTAAAAGATGGCACCATTGATGCCATAGCCAGTGATCACGCACCGCAAGATGCCGACAGCAAACGTTTGCCCTTTACGCAAGCCGAGTCAGGTGGCGTGGGTCTGGAAACACTGCTCGCAATTTGTCTTGATCTTTATCATAATAATGAAATGTCGCTGCTCGAAGTGCTGGCAAAAATAACCTATGTACCAGCCAGACTATTAAAACTCCCAGCCGGGCAAATAGCAAAAGACGACGCTGCCGACCTTATGCTGTTTGACCCTGAGCACGGCTGGCAGGTCAAAGATACTGATCTCGCGAGTAAAGCAAAAAACACACCATTTGATCTGCGCCCAGTACAGGGTGTCGTGCTCCGCACGGTCATCGACGGCCGCACTGTCTATTGCCTGGAAGATTATTAAGTAAATGCCGGAAAACGCCGTTGATCTCGTCTCAAAGGTGCATCTGATCGTCGCGCTATTCGGCTATCTGCTAGGATCTATTCCTTTTGGATTGGTCTTAACCCGTTTGGTGGGTCTCGGTGACATTCGGAATATTGGTTCCGGCAATGTCGGCACCACCAATGTACTGCGAACCGGTAATAAGCCGTTGGCGCTTTTAACATTATTATTAGATGCCGGTAAAGGCGGGATTGCTGCGCTGATTTCCTATCATTTATATCCGGGCGGTCCGAACGGGTTTGATTTTGCCATCGTCGCCGGTCTCGCCGCGGTCATCGGTCACAACTTTCCGGTTTGGCTTAAATTTAAAGGTGGTAAAGGCGTTGCCACGACGCTCGGCACGTTATTAGCAATTTCGTGGCAAATCGGCCTCGCCACTTGCGTTACCTGGGTCGTGATAGCCGCACTATTCCGTTATTCATCGCTGGCAGCACTTGTGGCCTTGGCAGCCGCCCCGTTGTATGCAGGGCTTATGGGCTTTGAAAAAGTTACCGTCTCCGCCGCGCTCCTCGCCATCCTCGCCTTTGTCCGCCACCACGAGAATATTCGCCGTCTGCTCAAAGGCGAAGAAAGCAAGATCGACCGAAAAAAAAGTGAATAAAATTAAAGCCTTCCACTAAAACCGCCTCTGGCCCCGTCATATCACCCTATATAGCACCGTGGGTTTGTAGAGGGACACTTTTATATGAGCGATCAAACACAAATAATATCGAATGAACAACGACACGACTGGCTACATTTGATAAGAAGTGACCGAGTTGGACCAATCATTTTTTACAAGCTGCTGAAACAGTTCGGTACGGATACCGAGGCAAAAATTTAGCAAATCACCGCTGCCGGAGCGATACTCGTTACCCGCGGCAAAAGTGATTACCCGCCCCTGCTGGCCCGTATCGAAGATGCTCCACCTTTATTATTTGTCATCGAACATCTCCATCTGCTGCGTAAAAAAGCTGTCGGCATTATCGGCACGCGTAACGCTTCGCTCAATGTACATCGGATTGCAGCGTCGTTCACCGGCACCTTTGGTGAAGTTGGCTATCTTGTTTCCTCCGGCATGGCGCGCGGTATTGACCGCTCGGCTCACGAAGGTGCGCTTAACACTAGCACGGTACTCGTCCGCGCCAGCGGCGCTGACGTGGTTATCCCAAGGAAAACCAAAAACTTTATGAGCGCATCGTTGAAACCGGTGTCGTCATTTCCAAAATGTCGGTCGGCACGGTGACACAAGCGCACCATTTTCCGAGCCGCGATCGTATTATTTCCGGTGCCACCCGCACAATCGTCATCATCGAAGCAGTTAAAAGATCGGGTTCATTGATAACTGCTCGCATGGCGATCGAACAAAACCGTGAAGTCTTCGTCGTGCCCGGTTCGCCCCTGGACCCTCGAGCTAAAGGGACAAATGAATTAATTCGCTAGGGCGCGCATTTGGCAGAATCTACCAAAGAAATTATTCAAATTTTAAATGAGCAATTTATGAGACCTCTATCCTAGTCAGAACCATTTGAAATTAAACAACAAAATAAACCCTAGCCGGACCCCTTTGAAATCAAATCAGCCCGACGCGAGGTAAAAATTATTTTAAATACTTCGCCAGTTAGTGTTGACGAAATCATTCGACGATGCCACATGTCCCTTGCAGTGGTGTCGACAATCTTGTTGGAAATCAAATTAGCAGGCCGTTTAGAGCGACATCCCGGCAACCAGGTTTCAATTATAGGCGATCTATAAAAAGCAAAATGTCGAACGTCGTTATAGTCGAATCGCCCGCTAAGGCGAAAACCATTAACAAGTATTTAGGCTCGGACTATACGGTTCTGGCGAGCTATGGTCATATCCGGGATTTACCCTCCAAGAACGGCTCGGTGCGCCCGGATGACAATTTCGAGATGGATTGGGAAGTCGACAGCAAGTCCCAAAAACAAATCAGAGAAATTACCGCCGCCATGAAAGGTGCGGATCATTTATACCTTGCAACTGATCCGGACCGGGAGGGTGAAGCCATTTCCTGGCATGTCCAGGAAGTCTTAAATGAGAAAAAACTGTTGGACGGTGTCGAAGTTCAGCGTGTTGTTTTCAACGAGATTACCAAATCAGCAATTTTGAATGCCTTTACTAATCCGCGTGAATTGGACAAAGAACTGGTTGACGCTTATCTCGCCCGCCGCGCTTTGGATTATTTAGTGGGCTTCACTCTTTCACCAGTACTATGGCGTAAATTACCGGGCAGCCGTTCTGCCGGACGTGTCCAATCGGTGGCGCTGCGCCTAATCACCGAACGCGAAACTGAAATCGAAGCATTCAATCCGGTTGAATATTGGAGCATTAAAGTTCAATTTGCAAAATCTGACAACCAGACCTTTACCGCCAATTTAACTCATTTAGATGGTAAAAAGCTTGATAAGCTCGCACTCAAAAACGGACAAGACGCTCAAAATGCTGTAGCTCAAATCGAAGCAGCCAATTTCGCCGTCTCGAAAGTTGAAAAAAAACAGTCACGGCGCAATCCACCGTCGCCGTTCACGACCTCAACCTTACAACAGGAAGCTGCCCGTAAATTGCATTTCGGTGCCCAAAAAACCATGCGGACAGCGCAAAAGCTCTATGAAGGCATCACTCTAAACGGTGACACGGTCGGCCTCATTACCTATATGCGTACCGATGGCGTAACCATGGCCCACGAGGCCATCAATGCAGTTAGGGATCACGTTGGTGCCTCTTATGGTAGTAATTATGTACCATTGAGCCCTCGAATCTATAAAACCAAGGCTAAAAATGCCCAGGAAGCCCACGAGGCCATTCGTCCGACCGATATCAAACGTTTACCAAGAGATTTACCGATGCTCGACGATGATCAACGCCGGCTCTATGAGCTCATCTGGAACCGGACCACGGCCAGTCAAATGGAATCCGCAGTGCTCGATCAAGTCGCTGCCGACCTGCGACCCGACGGGACATCGCAGACCGACAATGACGTAACGTTGCGTGCCACCGGCTCAGTCATCGCCTTTGATGGTTTCCTCCGCCTCTATCAGGAAGGCAAGGACGATAAACGCGATGGCACCCGCGATGATCCAGATGATAAAGAACGCATCCTGCCACCGCTCAATGAGGGCGAAGGCCTTGATCGCCGTACCGTATCTCCGAAACAGCACTTTACCCAGCCTCCACCCCGCTTTTCTGAAGCAAGCTTGGTAAAAAAGCTTGAAGAGCTCGGCATCGGCCGCCCGTCAACATATGCATCTATCATTTCGGTGCTCCAGGATCGCAATTATGTCCGGGTCGAGAACCGGCGGTTTTTCTCGGAAGATCGAGGCCGCCTAGTGACCGCTTTTCTATCGAGTTTCTTTACCCAATATGTTGAATACAGCTTCACCGCTGATCTCGAAGAAAAACTCGACGAAATTTCTGACGGCAAATTGGGTTGGAAAGCGGTCCTGCAGGATTTCTGGACCCATTTTAAAACCGCTGTCGACGGCACGGCTGATTTACGCGTGCGCGAAGTACTCGACAATCTTAATGAGATTCTTGGCCCGCATTTCTTCCACGGCAACGGTGACGGCAACCCGCGCCAATGTCCGTCTTGTGCCGATGGTGAGCTAAGTCTTAAACTTGGCCGTCACGGTGCTTTCATTGGCTGTTCAAAGTATCCTGACTGTCGCTATACCCGCCCACTTACAAACGGTGACGGCAAAAATGGTTCCGACATTACCGATAGCGGACCCAAAGTTCTCGGCACTCACCCAGAGCTGGGCTCCGAAATCACGCTCCGGCGCGGCCCTTACGGCTTTTATGTTCAGCTGGGCGAGGGTGAAGGCAAGACAAAGCCAAAACGATCTTCGCTGTCCAAAGCGATGGACTCGGCCGAAGTTGATCTTGAAATGGCACTAAAACTTCTCGAACTGCCACGTGAGGTTGGCATTTACCCAGAAACCGGCCAAATGATCACGGCTGGCATTGGTCCGTTCGGGCCCTTTATTAAATTAGCCGGTACCTATGTGTCGCTCAAGGAAGATGACGTTTTGACGATTGGCCTCAACCGGGCGTGTGACCTGCTGGCCAATGCACCTAAAAGACCCGAACCACGTGAAGTTGGTATCCATCCCCGCACCAAAAAGCCGGTGATGATGCGCTGGGGTCGTTGGGGACCGTTTGTCCAACATGGCAAGATTAAAGCCAATATGCCGAAAGATATGAAGGCACCCAAGGGTGAAGAAGATAACCAAAAAACACCGAGTCTTGAAGAAGCCTTGACGTGGCTGGCAGCTAAAGGTGACAAAACCAAAGCTAAGAAAAAAGCGCCCGCCAAAAAGAAAAAGACGGCAACTAAGAAAAAAGCCACAGCCAAGAAGAATGCACCTGAAATTGAAGCAATTCAAGAAGCCGAGCCTCCAGTAGCACCTCAAGAAGATACTAGCTCGTGACGGCCTCCGGAAAAAAACCGGCTCCTTTCCATAAAAATCAAATAGTCGATTTCATCGGTGGCCATCGTGAGGGCGTTGGTATCCGCAATATCATGAACGATGTCGGCATCAAAGACCGGGCTAGCATCAAACAAGCTGTTAAGGAACTTGAGCAGGCGGGCGAGATTGAGCGCACGCGCGGCAAGAAATATGTGCTTTCCGGCCGCTTGCCCCGGATTACTGTTATCGAAGTTACCGGTACCGACGACTATGGCGATGTCGTTGCTACGCCGCTCAATTGGGACCGCGAAGATGAGCCGCCGATTATTTTTTTAAATCCCGATAAGCGTGGCAAAAGCCGGCAAGCCGCCCTCGGTAAAGGGGACCGCGCCTTGGCCCGCCTGACACTGATTGAAGATAATTCCTACAATGCCTCAATTATCAAACGTATCGGCCATGCACCCAAATCAGTGTTGGGTATATACCGTGAAGGTGGCGTCTTAGAACCTTCTGATCGCAAACACCGCTTTGACTTCATTGTGCCACCGGAAAATATCAACGGTGCCAAGCCGGGTGATCTGGTGGTGGCCGAAATAGAATCCGGCCGTAAGCTGGGTCAGGCGACCGCCACCATTGTCGAAGTATTAAACTTCGATCAATCAATTACCGGCAAAGGTGATCTGCCCTTTACCAAAATTGCCCTGTACGATCATGGTATCCCGTACACCTTTACTGATCTCGCAATTGAGCAAGCCGAACAAGCCAAAGCGGCACCAAAAGCCAAGCGAACCGATTTACGTAAAATTCCGCTCGTGACGATTGATGATGAAGATGCGAGGGATTTTGACGATGCTGTCTTTGCCGAGCCCGATACCGATAAAGCCAATCCTGGTGGCTGGCATCTCATCATCGCCATTGCTGATGTCGCCTGGTATGTCCGTCCGGATGATGAGCTGGATAAAACGGCGCATGAACGCGGCAATTCGGTCTATTTTCCTGATCAGGTCGTACCAATGCTGCCGGAAGCACTATCCAACGGCTGGTGCTCCTTAAAACCCAACGAAGACAGGCCCTGTCTCGCCGTCCATTTGTGGCTTGATAAGAATGGCCGGGCACTGCAGCACCAATTTGTCCGTGGCCTCATGCATTCACATGCGAGACTGACCTATAATCAAGTACAAGCTGCGATAGACGGCAATCCTGACAAATTTACTGCACCTTTGATTAATAGCGTCCTAAAACCGCTCTATGGTGCTTATGAGGCATTCTGCCGGGAACGCTTTGATCGCGAACCGCTTGATCTTGAGCTGCCTGAAAAAAAAATCATGCTGGATAAAAAAGGCAATGTTCAAGAAGTGCTCACCCGGCAGCGCCACGACAGCCACAAATTGATTGAAGAGTTCATGATCGCCGCCAATGTCGCCGCCGCTACGGCACTTGAAGAGAGCAAACAGCCATGCCTCTATCGCATCCATGAGGAGCCACCGGCGAAAAACCTTGAAAGCTACCAGAATTTTCTAAAATCTATCGGCTTCAAGCTGGCCAAAGGTCAGGTTTTAATGCCCAGGCACTTTAATCAAATTCTCCAAAAAGCCAGTGGCGGAGACTATTTTGATGCGATCAGCCAAATGACCTTGCGATCACAATCTCAAGCCACCTACACCGGTAAAAATGTCGGACATTTTGGCCTTGCTCTTAGACGCTATTGTCATTTCACCTCACCCATTCGCCGCTATGCCGATTTGATGGTGCATCGCGCGCTGATTGCAGGCTTGATTCTGGGTGATGGTGCGCTTGAAGAAAAACCGATTGATCTCGAAGAACTGGGTGAACATTTAAGCATAACAGAGCGCCGGGCGGCAGTTGCTGAACGCGATGTTGTTGACCGCTTCTCTACCACCTATCTGGCTAGAAAAATAGGTAAAACCTTCAGCGGCACAATAAATGGCGTCACCAAGTTCGGTCTTTTCGTTACTTTGGACGATACCGCAGCCGATGGCTTAGTGCCGATAAGATCGCTCGCTGATGACTACTACAAATTTGATGAAAAATGCATGACACTCAAAGCCTCACGCGCAAAAAAAGTGTTTCATCTCGGCATGAAGATTGAAGTTGTGTTGAAAGAAGCTAATCCGGTTTCAGGCTCATTAGTCTTGCAAATTGCTGACCAAAGTCATTCAAATAGACAATCTAATAGAAATTCCCGTCTTAAAAATGTCAAAAAGCAACACCATAGTTCAGGACAGAAACGCCAGCGCCGCATAAGAAAGAGATGACGGCATCCAAAAAATTAACAACAATAGCGTCAATGAAAAAATATATAAGCAACATATTTTCCGAGTACCGATCGACACCACGGGTTAAATTTATTCCGACAATGTTGATGGTCGCGATCCTGGCCGCCTGCACAGCACCCATTTCAAAGACTGGTCGCCGGTCAGAAACCTTTGATGCCGTAGCGGCAACACAGACTTTTGCCTCCGGCTTTCGCCATATTTCGGAACGCTACATTGAACCAGTTTCAGCTTCTGAGTTGGCTCTCGAAGGATTGCGGGGATTAACCACGATAGACCCTTCACTTCAGATTCAGCACACCGGCAACCGGATTACAATCGGCTCGGATATCCTTTCACCACACAGCTATACGCTGCCGGCAACAAATGATTACGAAGGTTGGGCTAATCTCACAGTGCAGATCCTGCTTGATGCTCAAAATCAGGCGGCACACTACCAAAAAACCAAATTGGACAAATTGTATGAAGCCGTTTTTGATGGCTCCCTTTCGCATTTGGATGCTTTTTCACGCTATGCCAACGTCGAGCAAGCTAAGCGAAATCGGGAAAAGCGATCTGGTTTTGGCGGCATCGGTATTCGTTTTATAATGCTCGAAAATGGCGCCAACGTTAGCCTTGTTTTCCCGGGCTCTCCGGCTAGCAATGCGGGCCTCAGACCAAAAGACATCATTACCCATGCCGATGGCCGGTCTTTGGTTGAGTTAAAAAGGCAGGAAACTGGGTCACTCTTACGCGGTAAGATTGGATCCATCGTCGAGGTGAAAGTTCTTCGACCACCAGCTCGCATACCTTTTAATCTTTCAATTAAACGAGACCGTATTGTTGAGATAACCGCAACTCATTCGGTTAAAAATGGTGTGGTAAATATCCACGTAACCCGTTTTAACAATCATACGGCACAGCATGTGGCGCAAAATCTCGCTCAAGCTCTCCAGGAAGTGCACCGCCAATTAAATGGCAAAGCCAAGGGCGTTATTCTCGATTTGCGCAGTAACCCAGGGGGCTTGTTGAAACAGGCAGTCAATGTTTCCGATCTTTTCCTGGTTAATGGACGCATAATTTCGACTCGTGGCCGCCATCCGGCAAGTAATCACGATTATGATGCCAAAAGCACCGACATTGCGCGAGGCTTGCCGCTTGTGGTTCTCATCAACGGCCGTTCGGCAAGTGCTTCGGAAATCGTCGCTTCGGCGCTACAAGATCATGATCGTGCTGTTGTTATTGGTTCTACTTCCTTCGGTAAGGGAACGGTTCAAACCGTTATTACTCTGCCAAATAAGGCCGAAATCACCTTAACCTGGTCACGTTTTCAGACACCCTCAGGTTATTTTCTGCACGGTCTTGGTGTATCACCGTCGATTTGCGCAACCCGTGATGAAAATTCAGATGCGGCCAACGTTATCGAGACAGCGCTCTGGAACGCTGTCCAGCATACTGAGTCCGTCCAGGCATGGCATTCTGTTTCAACTAAACAGAAACGGGAGCGCCAGCGCCTCAAAGAAATATGTCCGGCGACAAACCAGCTAAATCCAATTGACGTCAAAATAGCTGAAAGATTGCTTAAAGATACAGCTCTATATCAACGCGTTAAAGCGCTAAACCAGGCAATCGCTTTTATCGGCAAATAATCTTGACCAGCATAGTGTCACCGCAACCATTTAGAAATTGACTAGAACTTGACAGCGGCACTGTGATCGTTATTGTGCGCCGCACTTCGATAATTTGAATAATAAACGGACGTTGAAATATGGCGAAGCCAGCAACAGTTTTAGTGAAACTTGTCAGCACTGCTGATACCGGTTTTTACTATGTGACCAAAAAGAATCCGCGCAACCAGACGGAAAAGATGGAATTCCGCAAATACGATCCGGTTGCTCGTAAACACGTGCTATTTAAAGAAGGTAAAATTAAGTAAATTTGACCTCGCATATGCACGCCGAGTTAGTGGATTTAGGCACAAATAATTAAGGACCTCTTTTGACGGTCTTTTGTTTTTTCAGATTAGCTTTTGTTTAGGCGGCTAGCCGAGAAATCCGGATACGGTTTTTAAAAAATTTGGTACGGATATCGGCTTGGCGATGTAGCCATCACAGCCACCTTCCATTATTTTCTCTTCATCACCCTTCATCGCAAACGCGGTAACGGCAATCACCGGAATATCTTTAAGCGCATCTTTCTCTTTGATCAATTTGGTGATCTCAAGACCAGATATTTTTGGCAGTTGAATGTCCATTAAAATAAGGTCTGGATGATGCTCTTCGGTCATCGAAACGGCTTCATTACCGTCCTTAGTCTGCAACGTATCATAGCCATGCGCCTGCAAAAGGTCGTTGAACAACTTCATATTTAGTTCATTGTCTTCAACAATCAAAATAGTCTTGGCCAAACCTACCCGAGCTCCAGGTGTGAAACTTATTTCCGCCATTATAAGCAAAAATTTTAATATCTATATCATCTTGTGATTTTTTTCCCATATTCAAGCTTTATTTGGGAAATTCTTAAATAATATTACATTTTATTTCAATTGCCGGTTAACCGCGAACTTCATCCACCATATTTTCCAGCGCCTCTACATC
>CAJWIB010000057.1 GCA_913041095.1 uncultured Rhodospirillaceae bacterium
CATTTTGGACAAACCGAGTTCTTCTTTTTCAGATCATAAAACTTGGCGCCACAGCTTTGGCAGCTCAATTTAGTGCCCAAATCTTTTTTTGCTTTTGCCACTCTTTTTTCCTCTTCAATTTTTAGATTTACAGGAGATTAAATGCGCGCCATGTGCCATGTTCAACCGGTCCTGTCAACAACTGTGACCAAGCTAAAAACTTATATTGAATAAAAAATAATCGCCTAAACTCCAAATATTATTGTGCCCCCCCTACCCCTGGCCGGTCAAAAGTGCTAGAGACCACGGAATATGGTCCCAAAATCAATGACTAAGGACAAATTTTGACTTCCATCCTCTCACATTCTGCGGCCGCTTTAACTGGCACGATCACCGTACCGGGGGATAAATCTATCTCTCACCGGGCGCTGATGATTGGTGCTTTGGCGGTGGGCGAAACCACCATTTCTTGCCTGCTTGAGGGCGAAGACGTCCTGGCGACCGCGGCGGCGGTGCAGCAATTGGGCGCCGGGATCGAGCAACAAGATAATATATGGCGGGTTTATGGCCGGGGTATCGGGGGTTTGATAGAGCCTTCATCGGTGCTTGATCTCGGAAATTCTGGCACGGCAGCAAGGCTGCTGATGGGCGTTCTGTCAAGCCATGAACTTTCGGCAACCTTGACCGGTGACGACTCACTGAGCTCCCGGCCGATGGAGCGCGTGATGGCACCACTGCGTGAGATCGGCGCTGAGTTTGTGGCCAGGACCGGCGGCAAACTACCGATCACCATTACCGGTACCGGGACGGCATTACCCGGTGACGAAACTCTCAAAGTCGCCTCGGCGCAGGTAAAGTCAGCGATATTGCTGGCCGGCCTCAATGCTCAAGGCAACACCATTGTCATTGAGCCACAACCAAGCCGCGATCACACCGAAAAAATGCTGAACTTTTTTGGCGCCGATATCTCGGTCGAGAAAATGACTGATGGTGCACGTAAAATAACTTTGATCGGCCAGCCTGAAATTACCGGGCAAAAAATTGAGGTGCCGGGTGATATATCGTCGGCCGCCTTTCCGCTAGTTGCGGCGCTGATTACGCTGGGCTCAGACCTCACAATCGAAAATGTCGGCATTAACCTGCTTCGGGTCGGCGTGCTGGAGAGCCTCCGGGACATGGGAGCGAAAATCGATATATTAAATAAGCGCAATACCGCCGGCGAGCCGATGGCCGATATTCATGTCCGCGCTAGCAACCTAACAGGCGCAACCATTCCGGCCAGCCGCGCCCCGAGCATGATCGATGAATACCCCATTCTTGCCATTGCTGCTGCCTGCGCCGAGGGTACCAGCGTTTTTGAAGGCGTCAGTGAATTACGGGTCAAAGAATCTGACCGCCTGGCAGCAATGGCCTTCGGTCTCAAAGATTGTGGCGTTGATACTGAAACAACCGGGGATACCCTGACCATCCATGGCACGGGGAGTGCGCCAAAAGGGGGTGTTACCATCTCCAGCCGCCTCGATCACCGCATTGCCATGTCCTATCTGGTGTTGGGCATGGTGAGCCAAGAACCGGTTACCGTCGATGACGGCGGGCCGATTGAAACCAGCTTCCCGGGCTTTATTCAACTGATGAACGGGATCGGCGCTAAAATGGATGAATGTTAAGAATGATAATTGCTGTTGATGGTCCGGCGGCTGCAGGTAAGGGCACCCTCACCCGGAAATTGGCCGAACATTTCAATTTGGCGCGACTCGATACCGGCATGATTTATCGTGCGGTCGGCCTCAAAGCGCTCAAAATTGGCGATCCGGTGGATGAAAAAGTCGCTGTCGAAGCGGCACAATTATTGTCTTTCGACGATTTGGATCAACAGGGCTTGCGCGACGAAGCGGCCGGCAACGCCGCCTCCCAGGTTGCCGCCATTCCGGCGGTTCGCGATATCCTCTTAAAATTCCAGCGTAATTTTGCCGCCAACCCGCCAAATGACAAAATTGGTGCCGTTTTGGATGGCCGCGATATCGGTACCGTTGTCTGTCCCGACGCCTCCTATAAATTGTTCATTTTAGCCTCTCCCGAAGTGCGCGCAGAAAGGCGTTATAAAGAGTTGCAAGAGCGCGGCGAGGAAGCTATACGTAGCGCCATTCTGAGGGATATAATTGACCGGGATGAGCGGGATCGCTCAAGAACGGTGGCGCCCCTGGAGCCGGCCACAGACGCTGAGGTTATTGATACCAGTGATATGGACGCGGACGCGGTATATGCTGCAGCGCTGAACTATATATCTTCTCGAATGTAACACCATCACAGAACTGGATGTTTACTGCCTTGGCAGGTCATGTGGTTTTGGTATTTTAACCCCACGGTACTCTGAAATTGGAGCCCGTGGATTTGTTGTGATCAAGACCGCTGGAACCAACCAGCCGGCCTGAAATCAAAATATAATATGAGGAATACCAGAAATGGCTGATGTAGAAACCAACCAAGAAGAACTACCCCCCTTAACAAATGAAAATTTTGCCGATCTTTTAGAGGAATCTTTCAAAGAGGAAGACCGCCTCCAAGGTCGCGTCGTCAACGGCACCATCCTGTCGATCGAAAATGATATCGTTGTTATCGATGTCGGTTTGAAATCCGAGGGTGCTGTTTCAATCAAAGAATTTATCGAACCCGGCGGCGAGGTAAATATTAGCGCCGGCGATAAAATTGACGTTTTTGTCGAACGTTATGAGGGCCGTGACGGCACAGTAATACTGAGCCGTGACAAAGCGCGCCGCGAAGAAGCCTGGACCGTATTGGAAAAAGCTTTTGAAGCCGAAGAACGGGTCAATGGCGTTATTTTTGGCCGCGTCAAAGGTGGCTTTACCGTCGATCTCTCGGGCGCAGTCGCCTTCCTGCCCGGAAGTCAGGTCGATATCCGGCCAATCCGTGATATTAATCCGCTGATGGGCAACCCGCAACCGTTCCAAATACTTAAGATGGACCGCAAACGCGGTAATATAGTTGTTTCCCGCCGCGCCGTGCTGGAAGAAACCCGCGCAGAAGAACGCACCGAGCTGATCTCCAACTTGAGCGAAGGTCAAGTGCTCGAAGGCGTGGTGAAAAATATCACCGATTATGGTGCCTTTGTTGAATTGGAAGCTGGCGTCGACGGCTTGCTGCACGTTACCGATATTGCCTGGAAACGCATCAACCACCCCTCCGAAGCCTTGCAAGTCGGCGAGACTGTCAAGGTTCAGGTGATCCGCTTCAATGCCGAAAACCAGCGCATTTCACTGGGTATGAAACAGCTTGAATCCGATCCGTGGGAAGGTGCTGAAACCAAATACCCGGTCGAAACCAAGTTCAATGGCCGGGTTACCAACATCACCGATTACGGCGCCTTTGTTGAATTGGAAGCCGGCATCGAAGGTTTGGTCCATGTTTCTGAAATGAGCTGGACCAAGAAAAATGTTCATCCTGGCAAAATCGTCTCAACCAGCCAGGAAGTAGAAGTTATGGTGCTGGATGTTGATCCCTCCAAACGCCGGATCAGCCTTGGCCTCAAACAATGCACCGTCAATCCGTGGATCGACTTTACCGAAAAATACAAAACCGCTGATGAGCTTGAGGGCGAGATTAAAAACATCACCGAATTTGGCCTGTTTGTCGGCCTGACCGAGGAAATCGACGGCATGGTTCACATGTCCGATCTCGGTTGGGTTAAATCCGGTGAAGACGCCATCGCTGATTACACCAAAGGCCACACCATCAAAGTCAAAATCCTTGATATTGATATTGAGAAAGAGCGCATCAGCTTAGGCGTTAAACAGCTAACCGATGATCCAGTTGCCAGCGGTATCAATAAACTGAAAAAAGGCGACATCGTTACCTGTAAAATCACCACCGTTGTTGATAATGGTATCGAAGTTACGGTTAATGATGATGTTCCCGGCTTTATCCGGCGCGGAGATTTGTCGCGTGATCGCTCGGAGCAGCGCCCGGACCGTTTTGCTGCTGGTGAAGTCGTTGATGCCTTGGTGACTTCGGTCGACAAGGGTTCTCGCAAGGTTAACTTGTCGATTAAGGCCCGCGAAGTTCGGGAAGAAAAAATCGCTATGGCTGAATTCGGCTCATCTGATTCGGGCGCCTCACTTGGTGATATTCTGGGTGCGGCATTGAAAGAACGCAGTTCCGCTGCCGAAGAGTCTGCTCCGGACGAAGAAGCGGCGCCTGAAGAAGCTCCGGCTGAAGAGGCAGCTCCTGAGAAAGCTCCGGTTGAAGAAGCCCCGGCTGAAGAGGCGGCTCCTGATGAAGCGCCTGCCAAAGAAGCTGAAGCTGAAGAAAAACCAGGTAAGAAAACTGCCAAGAAGAAAGAGCCAGCTAATAAAACTGCCAAGAAGAAAGAACCAACTAAGAAAACTGCCAAGAAGAAAGAGCCAGCTAATAAAAAATCGGTAGCAGCCAAGAAAAAAGTTGCAACCAAGAACAAAACGCCGACTAAGAAAAAAGCTGCCGCCAAAAAAGGTGGTGACAAATAATTAGTCTTTTTCATCTAATCTAATTACAATTATACCTGGGTGAACATTTGCTTCATTCAGGTATTTTGTTGGCTAGCCGGGTTTGGAAAAATTGAAGTGAATATAGACTTAAACACGCTGCTTGATCGAAGACGCCTGAAACGCCGCCTCACTTTCTGGCGCATCACAGCAATCGTTGCGGTGGCCGCATTGGTGATATTTGCCACTGGCCGTTTCAATAGTTTCAGCGGCGGCGACCACATTGCTGTTTTGGACGTCAACAGCATAATCATCAATGATCCCGACCGCAATGAAGCGCTACAGCGAATTGCCGGCGATGCCAGAGTCAAGGCTCTCCTCGTCCATATAAACAGCCCTGGCGGCACGGTTGTCGGCGGAGAAGCGCTTTATCTAAATCTCCGCAAAGTGGCCGAAAAAAAGCCGGTTGTTGCGGTAATGGCTGATCTCGCCACCTCCGCCGGTTATATGACGGCGATTGCCGCCGACAAGATTTTTGCCCACCAGTCAACTATAACGGGCTCAATTGGCGTCATTATGCAGACCACGGATATTACGGGATTGTTAGAAAAAATTGGCATCAAACCTGAATCGATTAAAAGCGCACCGCTTAAAGCCCAGCCAAATCCGCTGGAACCGATGAGTGAAAAAGCCCGAGCAGCAGCACAGAGCGTGGTAGCCAATATGTTCGCAATGTTTGTCGATATGGTAACCGAACGCCGAAAAATGGACCGTGTAACTGTCACCAAACTGGCGGATGGGCGGGTTTATACCGGCCGCCAGGCATTAGAAAATGGCCTGATTGATGCGCTGGGCGGTGAGAAAGAGGCGCTCGATTGGCTGAACTCAGAAAAGAAAATTAGCAAATCTTTGCCGAAACGAGCCTTAGAAATCCGCCATGACGACAATTTTCTGCGTAAAACGCTTGAAGATGTATTTGGAAAAACATTGATTTCTGAACGACTTAGACTTGACGGCTTGATCTCCCTTTGGCACCCTAACCTACAGTAAAGACACAATTTTATAGAATAATGCGCATTTGGAACATTTTAATTCCAACAGCGTCAGAAATTGAACTTGTGGACAAATACTTGAGTGGCGTTGAATCTTGCCGAGGAGGGCAGGAAAACGATGACAAAATCAGAACTCATTACCTATCTAGCGGAAGAAAATCCGCATCTGTATCAACGCGACGTTGAACGGATAGTTACAACAATTTTTGAAGAAATCGCTTCGGCGTTGTCCCGGGGAGACCGGGTTGAGTTACGGGGGTTTGGTGCTTTCTCAGTCAAACAACGGGATGCGCGCATTGGCCGCAACCCGAGAACCGGTGAGGCTGTACAAGTCGATGCCAAACGCGTGCCTTATTTTAAAACCGGCAAGCAATTACGCGATAAGTTAAACAACAATTAGAAATCTCTTATTCTACGGGCTGATTTTGTAGCCGTCAGCCAATTGGAGTAGCCCGCCTTGAAACGTATTTTAATTTGGCTTGCCATGATCGTGGTAAGTGTCGTTGTTGTGGTTTTTTCGATATCTAACCGTGGCCTGATGACTCTTGATTTTTGGCCATTCCCGGTCCTGCAGGATATGCCGGTTTATATACCGGTTTTGATAGCCGGTTTTTTAGGTTTTTTATTTGGCGGTACCATTGCCTGGTTCTCGGCCGGTGGCACCCGCAGCAAAGCCCGCAAGGCATCTCGCCGGGCAACTAGTCTCGAAAAAGATTTAACGGTCCTGCAACAAAAAATTGACGAGCTCGACGCCAAACGTAAACAGACCAGTATAAATTCATAAAGTTTCTTTTCTGGTGGTCTTTTAAGGAGGCCTGTATAAGAGGAAAAATTCAGGAGCAGATCGCCGATGACTTCAAATCAACAACCGCATGAGCGTATTTTTATCCCGCTAGATACGCCTAATTTAGACCGCGCGCTTGAAATCGCCACCACACTCAAAGACTTGGTTGGCGGCGTTAAGATCGGCAAGGAATTTTTTACCGCCCTCGGTCCAGAAGGTGTGGCCCGCGTCACCGAGCTCGGCATGCCGCTATTTGCCGATCTAAAGTTCCACGATATCCCCAATACGGTCGCTGGTGCGGTGCGTTCGGCCGTGCATCTTAAGCCCATCATTCTCAATGTCCACGCCCAAGGTGGCCGCGCCATGCTTGAAGCTGCCTGCGATGCGGCAGCTGAAGAAGCGGCAAAAATCGGTATCCCGGTGCCGCTCCTATTAGGGGTTACCGTACTGACGTCACTCGATGATGATGATCTTAGTGATATTGGTGTCAGTGACAGCACGCTTGATCAGGTCAAACGTCTGGCGGCTTTGTCACAAGAATGCGGGTTGGATGGTGTGGTTTGCTCGGCAGCCGAGATAGCAGCTTTGCGTGATACTTGCGACCCGGACTTTAAACTACTGACCCCGGGCATCCGTCCCACCTGGGCGGCGGCGGGTGATCAAAAACGCATCGTCACGCCGGGTGAGGCGATTAAACGCGGCGCCGACTTTCTGGTTATTGGCCGCCCGATTTATGGCGCCGATGATCCGGCCGAGGCCGCCAAAAAAATTGCTGCTGAAATCGAAGAAGAATACAACTGATATGAACCTAGAGGTCAAAATTTGTGGCCTTGACCGGGCGGAGAGCGTGGATGTGGCGGTAAAACATGGTGCAGCTTATACCGGCTTCATCTTCTATCCACCCTCGCCCCGCAATCTAACGCCGGAGGATGCAGCAGCCCTGATCGCCCGGGTGCCGGAAAATGTCAAACGGGTCGGCTTGTTTGTCGATCCAACTGACGCCGAAATTGAAGCCGTGCTTGATAACTCTCAGCTTGACCTCATTCAACTGCACGGCGCTGAAACGTCAGCACGAGTGCAGGAGATCAAACAACTGGCCAGACTCCCCGCCATGAAAGTTATTAAACTTACGAGCAAAGCTAATCTAGCCAAAATCGCTGATTATTATGATAGCGCTGATTGTTTACTATTTGATGCCAAGCCACCCGCCAATATGGTGAACGCACTGCCTGGTGGTAATGCACTGGCGTTTGATTGGAGTTTATTGCGCGATGTAAATATCTCGCTGCCCTGGATGCTGGCCGGCGGATTGACGCCAGAGAATCTTAATGAGGCTGTCACAACAAGCGGGGCCACAGCTGTCGATGTTTCTTCCGGCGTAGAAGATACACCGGGGTTTAAGAATTTGAACAAAATTATAGAGTTTTTAGCCGCCGCTAAGATGAATTAAGGGGACAGCTTACTCAATTCAAAAGTTCTTCCGTAAAACATAAATCTTGAACCTGAATTATGTAAGCTGTCCCCTTAATTAATTGCCTTTCCCGGTTATTCAGGTAAAACCTTCTGCACGATGAGCAAGCTTAACACCTATAAAGATGGTCCCGGCGGGGATGGTCATTTCGGCCTCTTCGGCGGCCGTTATGTCGCCGAAACGCTGATGCCGCTGATCTTGGAGGTCGAGCGCGCATATGATGACGCCAAAGATGACCAAGCCTTTCAGGCTGAACTACGCGGCTATCTCGAAAACTATGTCGGCCGCCCGTCACCGCTTTATTTTGCCGAGCGCCTGACAGTAAAACTAGGTGGCGCAAAAATTTACTTTAAGCGCGAGGATCTTAACCACACCGGTGCGCATAAGGTAAACAATTGCCTGGGCCAGATTTTACTGGCCCGCAAGATGGGCAAAAACCGGGTGATCGCCGAGACTGGTGCCGGTATGCATGGTGTAGCAACCGCCACCGTCTGCGCCTTGTTTGATATTCCTTGCACAATTTATATGGGCACCACCGATATTGACCGCCAAGCACCCAATGTGTCCCGCATGGAAATGCTGGGGGCTAAAATTATTCCAGTGACCTCCGGTACCGGCACCTTGAAGGACGCCATGAATGATGCGCTCAGAGATTGGGTTGCCAATGTCGAATCCACCTATTATCTGATCGGTACAGTGGCCGGACCGCACCCCTACCCAGCGATGGTGCGGGATTTTCAATCCATCATCGGTGAAGAAACCCGGGCGCAAATTATGGAACAAGAAGGCCGCCTGCCGGATAGTCTCATCGCCTGCGTCGGTGGCGGCTCCAATGCACTGGGCTTGTTTTATCCCTTTCTTGATGACGAAGTGCGGATTATTGCCGTTGAAGCCTCTGGTAAAGGCATTGAGACCGGCAAACATGCAGCGTCGCTAAACGCCGGTGCGCCGGGTGTGCTGCATGGCAATCGCACGTTTCTTTTGCAGAATGATGACGGCCAGATCATCGATGCCCATTCGATTTCCGCCGGGCTTGATTATCCAGGTATTGGGCCAGAGCATGCTTGGCTGCACGACATTGGCCGCGCTGAATATGTTTCGATCACTGACCAGGAAGCTGTTGAAGCATTCCAGACCTGCACCCGGCTTGAAGGCATTCTCCCGGCGTTGGAATCCGCGCACGCCATCGCCCACACCATCAAGATCGCCGGTGATCTGCTAGATGATCACATCATGGTGCTTAATATGAGCGGGCGTGGTGATAAGGACATGGATTCAGTCGTTGCTTATCTCGAAAGCAGCAAGTCGTGATCGGTAGTGCCCGCATTGCCAAACGCTTTCAAGACCTCAAAGCTGACGGTCGCGCCGGTCTAGTCACGTTTATCACCGCCGGTGATCCGAATATCGAAATTTCAAGCGTGATCTTAAATCAGCTGCCTGAGGCCGGCGCCGACATCATCGAGCTCGGCATGCCGTTTTCCGATCCGATGGCAGACGGCCCGGTGATCCAAGCCTCGAGCCAGCGCGCACTGGATAACGGCGCCTCGATGATCAAGACTCTCAATATGGTGCGGAACTTTCGCAAAAATGATAGCGACACGCCGATCATCCTGATGGGCTATTTCAATCCGATTTATATTTATGGTGTTGCGAAGTTCGTCACGGACGCCACCGAGGCCGGAGTCGATGGTTTTATCATCGTTGATCTGCCGCCGGAAGAAGCTGAAATGCGGGAGCCCGTTGAGCAAGCGGGTCTTAGTTTTATTTATCTGACGTCACCAACTACCGATGATCAGCGCCTGACCGTTGTTGTCGAGCATGCCAGCGGCTTTGTCTATTATGTCTCGGTCACCGGCATCACCGGTACCAAATCAGCCGCGACCCAGGATATTAAAAATGCGCTGGAACGCTTGCGGCGGCACACGGATTTGCCGATCGCGGTTGGCTTTGGCATTAAAACACCGGAGCAAGCGGCTGCCATCGGTCAACATGCTGAGGCGGTTGTTGTCGGCTCGGCCTTCGTCAGCAAAGTCGCTGAGAATTTAGGCCCGGATGGCCGCCCCCAAGATGGCTGCGCTGAGGCCGTTCTTAATCTGGTCCGCGACATCGCCGGTGGATTATCGGCTAAGAACTAGAATGTGAGAGATATGGACCTCGTCCAGCGCCTCAAAGTCATCGATCTGTCGCTCGAACGCATCGAACGCCTACTGGGCGAGCTTGGCAATCCGCAAGATAGTCTGCCACCGGTGATTCATATCGCGGGCACCAATGGCAAAGGCTCAACGCTGGCTTTTATACGCGCCATTGCCGAGGTTGCGGGCTTGCGCGTACATGTCTACACCTCACCACATCTGGTAACTTTCAACGAACGCATTCGCCTCTGTGGCAAGCCTATCAGCGATGCTGCCTTGCTTGCTTTGAACGATGAAGTTGAAGCCATTAATGGCACAGCACCCATCACTTTTTTTGAAATCACCACAGCGATTGCGTTGCTGGCCTTTTCGAGAGAACCGGCTGATCTCGTTTTACTCGAAACCGGTTTGGGCGGGCGCTTGGATGCAACCAATGTCATCACCCGGCCGGCCGTAACGGCGCTCTCGCCGATCAGTCAGGATCATGCGGGTTTCCTCGGCGATGATCTCGCTGGTATCGCGGTTGAGAAGGCCGCCATCATGAAGCCAGGTATTGCTTGCGTCACCACCAAGCAGGATAAAGTCGTGCTGGATGTTATACGGCGCTTCGCTGCCAGCGTCGATGCGCCGTTGATTGTTGAGGATGAAGATTGGTGGATTGCGATTAAAGGCGATCAGCTGACAGTGATGACGCCGGAAGGTGAGATCAAGCCGCCACTACCCGCCCTGCCTGGACCCCATCAACTGCAAAATGCGGGATTAGCGATTGTCACGCTAGCAACTCTCGGAGATGCGCGCATTACCCGTGAGGCCGTGGCTGAAGGCATGACAAGTGTAGACTGGCCGGCCAGGATGCAGCAGCTCACATCCGGCCCCTTGATTGATCAACTGCCCAATAATTGCGAGCTGTGGCTCGATGGCGGCCATAACCCGGCTGCCGGTGAAGCGCTGGCGGCAACGGTTAGAAGTTTTGACGACAAGCCGCTTTATCTCATCACTGGCTTGATCAACAGCAAGGATCCAGGCGGTTTCTTAGCGCCGCTTAAAAATCAAACAAGCGCTCTGTGGGCGGTGGAGATCGCCGATGAAGAAGCAAGCTTAAACGCCAAAGAGCTGACTGATACAGCTCAAGAT
>CAJWIB010000058.1 GCA_913041095.1 uncultured Rhodospirillaceae bacterium
AACACCAATGTTTATCCTGAGCGGCCTGATCGTTGCTACCTTGCCTATTTGGATGGCGGTATGTTCATTTTGGATATTTCGGATAAATCTAGACCCAAAGCTATTTCATCCTGGAACCCGCATCCCCCTTATCCGGGCTTTATGCACACGGTGCTTCCCTTGCTCGAGCGCGATTTGCTGATCGTTAGCGATGAAAGTATTAAAGATGGCGCGGCTGACAGATAGCAGTATAATACCACCTGCAGATTTATAAAACTATGAACATTGTTGGGTTAGGAAGGTTTTAAACACCATATCGGCTTTAAACGCATCTTCCATCAAGCAGTCGATAAGATCATCAATCAATTTGTTCCAGGCCTGTTGACCGTCCATGACTTTTTCGCATTCATCAATCAGCCGTGGCAATTTTAAAATTACCTGACGATGAGACATAATATGTTCATCGATCCAAGGAAAGTTAGTTTCCTGAAGAATAGCTTCTTCAGTAACAAAATGATGCTTCATACCATCAATAAATTCCATGATAAGACAGGTCGATTCTTGATATTGCTTTTTTTGTAATACCGTCCCGGTATCATTTATGAGGCGCACGAGTTTTGCGTGATCATTGTCAATCAGCATATGGCCGATTAATAAATCGTCGGGTAGTTCAAAAATAATTCGTGGCATAGCGCTTATTCGGCCCCTTACTTTGCTGATTACAGCAAAATCCTCTTATTTTTTGGGTATTTTAAAACTTTTCTAACATGGTTTTGTCCCCAACATATGATCTAAATCAATTTTGTCAGTAATTGCTCTAATTTCTGCTATAACCCATTGACAATTTGCTTTCAGGCCGGTAATTTCCGCGCCTTCCGTAGGGGCTCCTTGTTGGTGCCCTGTTTTTGTACGGTAATATTACTCAAGTGAAAAAGAGAACAATGTACGCAGTCGTAAAGACAGGCGGTAAGCAATATCGAGTTTCACCAGGCGACATTATCGTTGTTGAGAAGCTTTTGGGCGATGCCGGCACCAAAGTTAAACTGGACCAAGTGCTGATGGTCGGAGAAGATGGTAAAGACCCGGAATTGGGTGCGCCCCTGCTTACCAGCACTGCGGTTAACTGCGAAGTCGTTGATCAGTCGCGCAGCGATAAAATTATCGTCTTTAAGAAAAAGCGCCGCCAGGGTTACAAACGCACCAAAGGTCATCGTCAGGACCAGACAGTTTTGCGGGTGCTGGACATCAATGGTAAAGGTGCAGTGAAAGCGGCTGTTAAGAAAGACGCTGCTCCAAAAGCGGACACTAAAGCCGAGAAAAAGCCTACCGCTAAAGCTAAGACCGAGGAAAAACCTAAGGTCAAAGCCAAAGCGTCAGCGAAGAAAGATGCTGCGCCAAAAGCGGACACTAAGACCGAGGAAAAACCTAAGGTCAAAGCAAAGGCGCCAGCGAAGAAAAAAGCGGCGGCGGTGAAGAAGAAAGCTACCGTGACCAAAAAAAAAGCAGCGCCGAAGAAAAAAACTGCCGCGAAGAAAAAAGACGATTAAGGAGAATTAGTCATGGCACATAAAAAAGCAGGCGGCTCATCCCGCAATGGACGTGATTCAGCCGGTCGTCGTCTTGGCGTCAAAAAATACGGTGGCGAAGCAGTGGTTGCTGGCAACATCATCATTCGTCAACGGGGTACTAAATGGCATCCCGGCAAAAATGTTGGCATCGGTAAAGACCACACAATTTTTGCCCTCACCGAAGGTAAAGTGAAGTTCTGGAAAACCAGCGCTGGCAAAACCTTTGTTGGTGTGGACCCGCTGTCCTAACATTTAAAACAGCCAATCCAAATTTTATAAGGGGAATGGCTGTCCATTCCCCTTTTTTAGTGCCTAGTTCAAAGTAAGGCTAATTTAACCCAATAGGTTTAAGGAAAAATTGTGAAGTTCCTCGACCAACAAAAGATTTTCGTTAAAAGCGGCGACGGCGGTGCTGGTTGCGTCGGGTTTCGGCGTGAAAAATATGTTGAATTCGGTGGACCCGACGGCGGCGATGGCGGACGCGGCGGTAATGTCATTGCCGAATGCGTTGCCAATCTCAACACGTTAATCGATTTCCGATACCAGCAGCATTTCAAAGCGCGTCGTGGCGATCACGGTCAAGGCTGCAATAAAAACGGTAAAGCTTCAGATGATATTATCCTAAAAGTACCTGTCGGCACCCAAATCTTCGACGAAAACCAGGACGACATGATTGCTGATCTCACCGAACCAGGTGAGAAAGTAATCCTCGCCAAAGGCGGTGACGGCGGCTTCGGTAATGCGTATTTTAAATCAGCCACCAATCAGGCGCCGCGCCGTGCCGATGATGGTTGGCCCGGTGAAGAAAAATGGCTGTGGCTGCAACTGAAACTGATCGCTGATGCCGGCTTAATCGGTCTGCCAAATGCGGGAAAATCAACTTTTTTAGCGGCGGTTACCCGCGCCCGGCCTAAAATTGCTGACTATCCTTTCACCACACTACATCCCAATTTAGGCGTTGGCTATGTCGACGGCGATGAGATTGTTCTAGCCGACATCCCCGGGCTTATCGAAGGGGCACATGATGGCACTGGTCTGGGCGATCGTTTCTTGGGCCATGTCGAGCGCTGCGATGTCTTGCTGCACTTAATTGACGGCACCGAAGAAGATGTTGCGGGTGCCTACAAAACTGTTCGCCATGAGCTGGCGGAATATGGCGCTGATCTAAATGAAAAATTGGAAGTCGTCGCGCTCAACAAAATTGACGCCTTAACCGATGACATGATTGCTGAGAAAAGCGCTGAACTTTCGGCTGCCGCCGGACAGGAAGTTTTGACGATCTCCGGTGTTGCCGGCATGGGTGTCGAACAGGCACTTCGCCGCCTTTCTGAGGCTGTTGTAGATTACCGCGCTAAGGAAAGAGAAGCGGAGACTGTTAATGAATAACAACACCTCACATTTAGCTAATGCCAAACGCATCGTCATTAAAATTGGCTCGGTTTTATTGGTCGATCAGGAGACCGGCCGTCTCCACCGGAGATGGCTTGAGGGTTTGGCCACCGACGTCGAGCGCTGCCGCGCGCGAGGCCAGGAGATAATCATTGTCTCCTCCGGTGCCATTGCTTTGGGCCGCCGCTATCTAAGTTTAAAATCCGGCGATTTACATCTCGAAGAAAAGCAAGCTGCTGCTGCCGTAGGTATGGTGCGCTTGACCCACGCCTATCAGGAATGTTTTGAAACTCATAATCTGTCGGTAGCGCAGATTTTACTGACCCGCGATGACAGCGAAAACCGGCGGCGCTATCTTAATGCCCGCTCGACGCTAATGACATTGTTGGATGTTGGCGCGGTACCTTTGATCAACGAAAATGACAGCGTTGCCACCGAAGAAATTCGTTTCGGCGATAATGATCGCTTGGCCGCCCGGGTGGCTGCCATGGTATCTGCCGATGTCTTGGTTTTGTTATCGGACATCGATGGTCTGTATGATGCCGATCCTGCCGCCAATACCAAGGCCAAGCTGATCCCGGAAATTTCGGAAATCACACCTGATATTGAAAAAATGGCCGGTGCCGCTGCATCAGGTGACAGTTCCGGCGGCATGGTTACGAAACTCGCGGCGGCTAAACAATGTTTGGGTGCAGGCTGCCGCATGGTGATCACCGAGGGTAAGCAAATTAATCCGCTGCAGGCGCTCGAAAGCGGTGCCAATTGCTCCTGGTTCCTGCCCCGCGGCACTCCTCAAACCGCTCGCAAACAGTGGATTGCTGGCACGTTGCAACCCATGGGCACGATTACCATTGATAACGGTGCGGTTGAAGCACTGAAAGATGGGCGTAGCTTGCTGCCTGCTGGTGTCGCCAATATTAGTGGTGAGTTTCAACGCGGCGATGCGGTGGCGATCGAAACCTCAGACGGCCACGAAATCGGCCGCGGCTTAAGCGCCTATTCTTCGGCTGATGCAAAACTCATTATGGGTCATAAAACCGATGATATTTTAGAACTTCTGGGTTACCGTGGCCGGGACGAAATGGTCCATCGAGATGATCTGGTGATGAATTAAGGATTGGTGCGATGTCGGGCAACAAAAATATTACTGAAGTGATGCAAAAAATCGGCAAGGCCGCCAAGGACGCCGCACAGGCGCTAGTTAACGCGCCGACTGAAGCTAAGAACCGTGTCTTAACAGAAGCCGCGATGTCTTTGCGAGATAATTCTGAAGCCATTATCCAGGCTAATTACAAAGATATGGCGGCGGGTGAGCAAAAAGGCCTAACCTCGGCAATGCTCGACCGGTTGGAGCTGAACGAAGACCGTATTTCTGGCATGGCCGCCGGCTTGGAAGCTATCGCCGAACTCAATGATCCGGTAGGCAGTGTAATGGAAAACTGGGACCGCCCCAATGGTCTATCCATCTCTCGCGTGCGGGTGCCTCTGGGTGTTATCGGCGTAATTTATGAATCGCGGCCCAATGTAACAGCCGATGCCGGCAGCTTGTGCTTAAAATCCGGCAATGCATCAATTTTACGAGGTGGCTCAGAAAGCTTTCATTCTTCCTCGACCATCCTGGATAGCCTGAAAGCGGGTCTCCGGGCGGCCAATTTACCGGAGGCCGCCATTCAAATGGTCCCCACCACAGACCGGGCAGCCGTCGGCGAGATGCTGATCATGACCGATACCATAGATGTAATTGTGCCTCGTGGTGGCCGGTCTTTGGTCGAACGCGTACAAACCGAAGCCAAGGTGCCCGTCTTTGCCCATCTCGAAGGCATTTGTCATACCTATGTGAACGCTGATTCTAGCCCGGAAATGGCCAAGAAAATTGTCGTCAACGCCAAGATGCGCCGCACCGGAATTTGTGGCGCGACGGAAACCCTGTTGATCGACCGCGATGCCGTAGCCACCCATCTGCCGCCTATTTTGGATGCGCTGAATGCGGCAGGCTGTGAAATTCGCGGCGATGATGAAACCCGTGAACTCGACGTCCGGGTAATCGCGGCGTCGGAAGAAGATTGGGATACCGAATATCTCGATTCCATTATCTCGGTACGCCAAGTCGATGGCGTCGAGGAAGCGGTGAATCACGTCAACCGCCATGGCACCGAACATACCGACGCCATTGTCACCTATGACGCAGCAACGGCTGAGATATTCCTCAATGGCATCAATAGCGCCATCGCCGTCCATAATGCCTCGACACAATTCGCCGATGGTGGCGAATTTGGCATGGGTGCTGAAATCGGTATTTCCACCGGTAAAATGCATGCCCGCGGGCCGGTTGGAGTTGAGCAGCTCACGACATTTAAATATGTCGTCCGCGGCGATGGCCATGTACGGCCGTAATTGTTTCTGAGTTGGGAAACAGCCCTTTGACTAATATCGAAACATTCGCCGGCAAGCGCATTGGCATTTTGGGTGGATCTTTTAATCCGGCGCATCGCGGCCATCTGCATATCAGCCGCCAGGCGCTGAAACTCCTGCAGCTCGATGAAATATGGTGGATGGTGTCACCGCAGAACCCGTTGAAGCCAGTTAACGATATGGTCGATTTTGAAAGCCGGATTGAATCTGCTGAAACGATTGCCCAGGATCGCCGCATTCGGGTCACTAATATTGAATTTGAGCTCGACACGGCCTATACAGCGGAAACCTTGACCGAATTAAAGAAAAAGTTCCCAAAGGCCCGGTTTGTCTGGCTTATGGGTGCGGACAACCTCATGCAAATACCAAAATGGAAGGACTGGCAGCAAATTTTTCGCGCCGTCCCCATTGCGATTTTTACCCGACCTACCTACACTAAACGGGCGTTAGCGGGATATGCAGCGCGCCGGTTTGCGCGATATCGCATAGATGAGACTCAGGCCCACAGCTTAAGTGCACGGCAAGCACCCACCTGGGCTTTTCTCAATATCAAACCGGATGCCATTTCCGCGACGCGGGTTCGTGCCGGCATCGGTGCGGTTAATATGTACTAATTGATTAATTGAGACAGCAAAGGAGACGCACACCATTCCTCGTAAAGCTAAGGCGCCCCGCAAAGCAAAAGGGCCTTCTAACGTAACATCGAAAAAACTTTTGAAAGTTGCTCAGGCGTCCCTCGATGACGATAAGGCTCAAGATGTCATCGTTATCAATCTCACCGGTAAAACCAGTTTTGCTGATTACATGATCGTCGCATCAGGCACCTCTCAAAGACAGGTTGCAACCATGGCCACACATCTCCGGGAGAAATTAAAGGCAGCAGGAGTGAACGAAGTTCCGCTTGAAGGCGCCCAGAAAAATGATTGGCTGCTGATTGACGGTGGCGATATCATTGTCCATTTGTTTCGCCCCGAAATCCGTGAATTTTATGCTCTGGAGAAAATATGGGGTACGGCGATGCCTCAGCCTGGCGAAGCGGCTTAAGCTAAGCAGCCGGCTAATGTGGGTGGAATGAATATTACCATAGCCGCGGTCGGTCGCATGAAGGCGGGAGCGGAGCGGGACCTGTGGGATAATTATGCCAAGCGGCTCAACTGGTCCTTGACCCTCAAGGAAGTCGAAGAAAAGAAACCACTCAAACCCACCCAGTTGAAAATCAAGGAAGCAGAACTGTTATTAAGCGCCGTGCCGAAGGGTGCCTTCCTGGTGGCGATGGACCGGAGCGGCCACGCACTTGCCAGCGAAGACCTGGCCAAAAAACTGAGCGCCTTGCAGGATGACGGCATCAGTGAGATCGCTTTTGTTATTGGTGGCTCAGACGGGCTGGATAAATCCATTTTAGTCCGCGCTCAGCTCAAAATTGCCTTGGGGGCGATGACCTGGCCCCATATGCTCGCCCGAGTCATGCTGATCGAGCAAGTCTACCGCGCCCAGTGTATTTTGAGTAATCACCCGTATCATAAGTAGGTGGGTGTGGAAAATCATGATTTGTTTTCTCTACACCCAAATTACACCAACTGCATAGAAGTCGCTGTTGTCTATTTTCGGGGGTATAGCAGACGCTACCAACTCCGCTAAGTCATTGAAAGAAATGGTGCCGCTTGGGTGACTTGAACACCCGACCCCCGCATTCATCACAACTACAACTTTCGTTGCCATCCAAGTGGATGTTTGTGCGCTGGACTTTCCCTTCATCATAACAACCGAAATTGACTTAGATGCTCACCGTCAAGTCTCTACACCTTTCCCTTTTGGGGACTTGGCTCGGGATTGCCATTTTACAGGTTTCCCCGACTTTGATGAGTTTTTACTCAAAGGTTTCCCCATGAGGACGCAATTTAAAATTACGAATGCGATGCTCTACCAACTGAGCTAAAGCGGCACTGTTAGTGAGATACACTTTTACAAACTCGTTATCAAGAATGTTCACGATATAGAAATGCTCCTTAATATGTATTCAGGAGCCAGGTTCGATGATAGTAGTTTATTAGAGGTTGATTTCCGAAACGCAATATTAAACGGTACAAACTTTTCAAACGTAAATTTGTCAGGCGCAAACTTCTAAAATACCGAGCTAATAAACAGGTTTAGAACATAACATTTTTGAAGTCGTGGGCCGATTGATGAGCAGTTAAAGCGAACATCACAGAATCGACGCCTACATCATTTGCTTTGCGCGCGAGATGTGCCAATGTTTCTACGACCCACCCACGAATACCTTCGGAAAACCAAAATCCTTGCAAAAAATATCCCTTACTTTATCGTCATCATAGTGAAGAATAGAAATATTACTTTCCTTTAACATACTCACAAAGTGTTCAACTATCGTTGATTTCCCGCTCGACGCCAGGTCCATATGCCAAAATGTGTAAGGCGTTTTAGTAGGCAATTATTGAGTTCTCATGAGATCGGCGATGCTTGTATTGGGAGTCCAGCGTTTGGTTTCATTAATAAGAGATCGAATCATCTGCACGGCTTCAACAGGATATTTACCAATCGCTGTTTCTGCAGCAAGGACAAGACCATTTGCCCCCATTTCTAAAGTGCTGACCACGTCATTTACCTCGGCCCTGGTTGGTGATTGGGTTGTTACCATCGATTCCAACAGATTGGTGGCAACAAACACGGGTGTATCCATTAAACGCGCCGTCGATATGATACGTCGCTGCAAAAAGGGAATTCGCTCAATCGGCACGCAACGCGAAAGATCTCCTCGGTCAATGAGAATTTCGTCTGCCCGCTGGATTATACTTTCTAGATTGTTCACTCCTGATGTAGATTCTATTTTGCAGATAATTTTTGCACCACCTCCACAGAGCTCCCGCATCGTATCCACATTTTCTGGCAAGTTGGCGAACGACAGAGCAAAATGATTTACATTGTTCCGATTGCCAATTTCAATTGCTTGTCGATCTTTCTTCGTCAGCGAGTCAAACACCAGTTCACGATTTACATCAACGGCCTTATTGCTACCGATAAATCCTCCGTTTAAAACAATCGCAGAATAGTGGTCACTAAATTTTTCAGTTACTTCAAACTGGACGTGGTTAAAATCAACTTGGATTTTATCGCCAACTTCAAATTGCCTGCAAACACTGGCTGGATTAAAGGATAACCTTTGCGAGTTACCGATTACAGAGTCCAATTCTATCCTAATTTCTTCGCCCTTTATAAACTCAGTTACTTCATCTTTCATAGCGCCGTTTCTAAGTTGAGCGCCTTCACTATCCAAGCAAACTGGCCGATCTGTCCATAACCGAATACGTTTAATGGTTTCTTCAACTTGATCTATCGGCGTATGAGATAAATTGATACGGAACAAGTAGACACCCAATTCAGCGCAGGATGTTACTGTATCCTTATTCATCGAAGTTGGCCCAAGGGTCACTAGTAGATCGTTATTCAAATATATCTCCCAAAGGAATTTCTAATTTGAAAAGGTCCATCATCAGAATACCTAAAACAAACTTACAGCCGATTTAGGGGACAGTCTGGTTCATCTGGTATGCCATTTCAAGGTACGGATTTATGGGTGAGTAAGCGCCCAGCTTCAAGCATTTTTTATTTAATCCTCTATCTTCGTTCTACACTTGTCTAGCTCAATCCAACTTATATTTTAGCGGGCTAAAGTTTCCATAGAATTCGTTGTAGAAACGCTGTTATAAGCAACAATGAACTCGTTCTATGTATACAAATCAACATGAAACAAGAAAAATTTTTTGCGTTAATTTCATTTCGCCGTGTTTGAAAAAAACAGAATAATAATTCACTTTTCGTCTTTAGAAAATCCTACATTTAATGTTTTTGACTGTCCGTCGTCAGAGTTCTTGGCTGTTTCATCACTGGACCTGGCGCTTGCATCATTACCTAAATTCGGCTCCATATCGATGGTCTCACCTGATTTATTATCAGCTGCCTGGTCCGGCAAATCGACCGGTGCCAAACGCGTAACTCGAGGCGGTGTGCGCCATTCCAAGGTGTCAAAGGATTCACAGTGATTACAAACCGGTTCCCACTCGGCCATTATCTGACCGCAACTGTTGCAGTTCCAGGCCGAATCCGGTTCGGCAATCGCTGCTTTCTTCAACCACTCACGCGACGCCTCATTATCCGAATTTTCACTCTCTTCTAATTCAGCCAGATAACGACAAATCCGCGCCGACGGGATCTCGGTGGAGTCTGAATTGGCGACCGCTTCAAGATGTTCGCGCGCTTCCTGCCACATCCCGGCTACCAGCGCAGCCTTGGCAATCGCAACATGGCTTTCAACATGATCTTTGTTATAGTTCGCAAGTTTTTCGATGGTTCGCATTTTTTCCTGCTCGCCGCCACCCGATGACAGCTCGGCCATCACCTCGGCCAATTGAGGATGCGGGTTGGTCACCCAAATCTCCTCGATCACCGAAGCCGCTTTACGGCGTTTGCCTGCCTGCTGCAGGAGGCGCGAAGTGCGCACTGCCGCCGGCACAAAACCGGGCAGCAAATTATTGGCTTTGCGGGCAAAGTTGAGCGCGTCGCTAAGCTTGCCGTCACTCTCCGCTTCTACGCTACGTTGATACAATATAACCGCGCGGCGGCGACGACCGGTGTCATTGTTGATAAGTTTGTCTTTGACGGCTTTACGGATGGTTTCTTCCGCTTCTTCAAGATTGCCACTTTGAACCTGCAAATCGAACAAAGCGCGCGAGACATTGTCTGTTTTGGGTTTTAAATCAATCGCTTGCTCGGCGAGATCAAGGGCGACTTCTTTATCGCCTTCCTGAATGGCCTGATTGAGCATGCCGTGAATGCCGAGGTATTTGGTGTCTTTACGCTCTGCCATTTTTTCGAAAAATTTGCCGGCGGCTTTTTCATCGCCGGATAATTGCGCTGCCTGCGCTGACAGCAGCATGGTGAGCGGCGGGTCGGCCAACAAATTTTCCGCTTTACGAGCTTGACGCCGGGCCTCCTGTGCATCACCAGCGGCAACCGCGACCATGCCTTGAGTTAACGCTTTATAGCCACGTTCACGGCGCCAATCCCGGTGCACTTTTCCAATTCGTCTAGGAGCATTGCGGAAAAAGAACCAAACACGGAAAATAATCGCCAAACTGATCGAAATTAGAAAGACCCCGGCAAACAACACACCGATTGAAGTGTCGACTTTATAACCAAGCCAGCGCAGTGAAACCGCACCTGGATTGTCCGCCACCACGGCCGCGCCCAAACTAACCAGCGCCAGAAAGATGAGGAACCAGACCACTTTAATCATCGATATCTATTGCCCCGCCGCCATTTGGGCAACGGCCCGGGTTTGCAATTCGGCCAAGGCTTTTTCAGAAATGTGGTAGGCTTTGGCTCCGGTCAGCCAGTCTTTGGTCAGAGCAGCCGGTTTTTCCTGAAGCGCGGATAATTCCTTGATCGCCTTTTCAACATCGCGGGATTTTAGTGCCTGCTCAGCTCGCGCAACAATAGCTTCAACACCATCTCCGGCAAGATTATCGGTCCGCCGCCATTTTACCGATTCGGTTAGCCGCGCAATCGTTCGCTGCACCCAACCGCCTTCATCAGGCACCAAACCCGCTTGTACGATATTACCAGCTTGGGCATCAAA
>CAJWIB010000059.1 GCA_913041095.1 uncultured Rhodospirillaceae bacterium
GGTCGTTACGGTTATCGTAAGATCGCCCAGCTTCTTCGTATCGAGGGCTGGACGGGCGCGACGGTGCTCAATGTCACGGGCCTTAAATCGCTGCTCGAGACACCCATTAAGAGCGACTAGGAGATTGTTAAAAAAGTCGGCTGAGATGGCTGTCGCGTCGTGATTCCGTCATTCTGCTGGATCGCGGGAGAATGGATCGATGATGGGCGAACCGGTTGGTCAGCAAGACGGTCGGTTGCCAACATTGCGCCATAAAGCAGCGCTGTTGCGCGAACTTCCCGGAACGCAAGATCCACGTGACATCACCGAGAAATCCCTCTCGCGCATCCTAAAATCACAGATTTTGCCGCCTCGGTTCCATCGTTTCGCGCCAGAGACGGCGTCCGATGTTTTCACACAGCCACCAGTGATGTGGGCGTTGGCGAGCCGAGTTGTACAATCACCTTCGGCCCATGACGCGATTGGCAACCTTGTGCCGGTGTGATTTTTTCGCCATCATCCCGGATTCCTAAACCAGCGTTTGATCCAAACTTTGGGGGAACATTCCAGTTGGCAAATAGGCTGACTTGGGATGTGCTGCAATCTCTGGGGGCAGGCAAGGCGATGCACTGGAATCGTAGCTCAAGGCGCTTCATTGCGAGGGAAGATGATGGACAGGAATGACCCGGCACCTTACACTGATTTGCGACGCTGGCTGCGCCACCTGGCGCGGACGAATCGCCTGACCGTCATCAAACCGGGCGTGCCATTGCGCTTTACCCTTGCTGCCATTGCCAAGCGATTGGAAGGGGAATCGGCCAGCTATTTTCCGGGCCCGGAAGGCCACTCCATGCCCGTCATCGCAGGTGTTTTGGGGGCTCGCTCATGGGCCGCCGAGGCCCTTGGCGTTGCTGAGAGCGAGCTGCTAAGCCGGTTTCAGCAAGCGCTGGAAAAGCCGCTGCCCCTTAATGAGACCTCGCCCGATCAAGCGCCCTGCCAGGAAGTGGTGCACCAGGACATCGATCTGAGGAGGCTACTTCCGATCCCCACCCATCATGAACACGATGCCGGCGACTACATTACCGCTGGGCTGCTGATAGCCCGCGACCCCGTCAGCGGCAAACAGAACCTGTCCATCCACCGGCTCCAGATCACGGCTCCGGATCGTATGGGTATTCTGATCCTTCCCCGTCATTTGAATGCCTTTTTTGGAAATGCCGAGGCTTCGAATGTTCCCCTGCCGATTTCCATCGTCATTGGCGTGGATCCTCTCATCCTTTTGGCCTCTCAGGCCATGGCCCCCCTGGGCCAAGACGAGCTGGAGATCGCGGGCGCACTGCACGGCCGGGCCCTAGATGTGGTTCGCTCCAGGGCCAGCGATATCCTGGTTCCGGCTTCCGCCGAGATTGTCATTGAAGGCGAAATCCTTCCCGAAGTCAGGGAAATGGAAGGGCCGTTCGGCGAATTTCCCCGCTACTACGGGCCGGGCGGCATGCGTCAGGTCGTGAAGGTGAATGCGGTCACAACACGGCATAACCCGATCTACCACACCATCGTTGCCGCTGGATGGGAGAACCTCCTGCTTGGCGGCATCGCCCGCGAGGCCTCCATCCTGTCGCACCTCCAGAACGTTCTACCTGCTGTTCAGGATGTCCACCTGACCCCCGGTGGACAATGTCGTTACCATTTATGCATCAAGGTCAGAAAGTCGGAGGAAGGTGAGCCGAAGAACGTAATCATGGCGGCCTTCGGCAGCCACTATGACATCAAACAGGTAATTGTCGTGGATGAAGACGTCGATATTCACGATCCCAGGTCCATCGAGTGGGCGGTGGCAACGCGTTTTCAAGCGGATCAGGACTTGATCGTCGTCTCGGGTGGCCATGGTTCGAAACTGGATCCTTCGTCATCGACAAAAGGCGTGTCCGCGAAATTGGGAATCGATGCCACTATACCCCTAGACAACAATGGTGAGTATAGCGTCATGAGAATCCCCGGCGAAGACGAACTGGACTTGGATCATTGGCGATGCCAAACAGCCGAGCACTGGGCGGAAGAAGCGTTTGGAGAAAGCTGAACTTGGAACGGTTATCGAAACGCCGGGGGAGGAAGTGGCAACCGCGACGGCCTGTATAATCACCGTCTTTATCATAGTCCTGCCAGCCGGTAGCTCTCTGCAAAGCAGCGACCCGATTGTCGCCATATCGGCCGTACTGCCGCGTCAATTCAGCCATGTCCGCCGCAGGGCGTGAAATGTCATAAAATCTTCACGCGGACCTAGAAATAGTTCGTAAGATAGAACCACAATCTAAGGACCGTCACATGACATTAGAAGCCCCGATCAATCGCTGGAAAGAAACCCAAACCTTCAGACCGCCATCGACACCCACCTCGAAAACCTGCCGTCAACCCGATCGATATCGCGCGGCTCACGCAAACCCAGTGGCCACCATGAATAATGCGGGCTAAGTTCAACGGATAGGTTTCTTCCGTTTTGCTCGGAGAGAGAAGGATGAACGACTCGTCATCACCCAAAAAATACCTTGGCCAGTCGGTAGAACGAATTGAAGATGCGACGCTTCTGCGTGGAGCCGCTCCTTACACCGATGACATTCCGGTTCCAGTCGGAACTCTGCACGCTGCGATTTTGCGGTCTCCTCATGCCCATGCCGACATTCTCTCGATCGATGTCACCGCAGCCGAACAGCGGCCCGGCGTCCACGCTGTCTTAACCGGCCGGGATATCAAAGCGCTGACCGAACCCTTTCTAATTGTGCTTAGGGTGCCGCTGGATCAATGGAGCTTGGCGGTTGATCGCGTGCGCTTTGTCGGCGAATCGGTCGTTGTCGTCATCGCCGAAGACCGCTATCTGGCGGAAGATGCGCTGGAATATATTGACGTAAAATATCGCCCGATTGAAGCCGTTATTGGCACCATGGATGCGACCAAAGACGGTGCGCCGCTAGTCCATGAAGCGGCTGGCACGAACGTCGTTTCGCGGCGTGATTTTTCTTACGGTGAGCCTGAAGACGCGTTTGCCAAGGCGGATAAAATTGTCGAACTCACCATTGATTACCCGCGTAATTCACAGACCCCTCTGGAAGGCTTCGTCGTTGTCGCTAATTATCTGCCGGGCGATGAGAGCTACGATATCTTATCGAATTTCCAGGGGCCGTTTACCGTCCATCCGGTGATGTCGAAAGCACTGCGATGCAAAGGCTCGCAATTGCGCATGCGCTCGCCAGCTTATTCGGGCGGCGGGTTTGGTGTGAAGCAGGCGATCTTCCCGTATGTCGTTTTGATGTGCGTGGCCTCGCGCAAAGTCGGCAGGCCGGTAAAATGGGTTGAAGATCGGCTGGAACATTTGACCGCCGCCATCGCCGCACCCAACCGGGTTATCGAAGCCAAGGCGGCGGTGATGAATGACGGAAAAATCATTGGCTTGCATTTTGAGCAATGGGACGATTATGGCGCTTACCTCAGGCCGCCTATGCCGGGACCGCTTTACCGCCAGCACGGCATTATGACCGGAGCCTATGATGTTCCGAACATGACCATCGTTAATAATTTGGTGATGACGAACAAGACTCCGTCCGGCATGGTTCGAGGCTTCGGTGGGCCGCAGATTTATTACTCGATTGAGCGCCTTGTTCATACCGTCGCCGTTGAATTGGATATGGATCATCTTGAAATCATCAAGAAAAATCTCATTCCCGCAGGATCGTTTCCGTATCGGGCGGCGGCGGGGGCTTTGATCGATTCTGGTGATTATCAACAGGCGCTTGAGATCGCCGAGCGCGACGGCAAGCTGGAAGATTTGCAAGAACGCCGGGACGAGATGCGGGCAGCGGGTAAATTGTATGGTATCGGCTATGCCGCCGTGGTTGAGCCGGCCCAGTCGAATATGGGCTATCTGAGTACCATCAACACCGTCGAAGAACGCAAGAAAGCGGGTCCAAAAGGCGGCAATGTTGCTATCGCGACGGTTAATATTGATCCCCTTGGTACCGTCAGTGTAACGGCTGATAGTTTGCCGCAGGGCCAGGGTCACGGCACGATCCTAAGTCAGATCGTTGCTGATGAGTTGGGTCTGACACCGCAGGAAATTATCGTCAATATGGAGCGCGACACGCAACGCGATCCATGGTCGATCGCGACCGGCAATTATTCCAGCCGGTTTTCATCCTCGACCGTTGTATCGGCGCAAAAGGCGGCGCAGCGGGTGCGGGCCAAATTGGCAAGAATTGCCGCCCAGACGTTAAACGTGCCCGCCGAAGAGATAGATTTTGTTGGCGGTCAGGTGTTTGCCAAGGGCAATCCGGAAAATACCTTGCGCTTTAGCAGGGTTGCCGGAACCACCCATTGGTCACCGGGAGAATTGCCGACCGATATGGCTCCTGGCGTAACCGAGACCGTGACCTGGTCCGCGCCGGAGCTGGAGCCACCAAATGACAAAGACCAAATCAATACATCGCTGACCTATGGCTTTGTGTTCGATTTTTGCGGCCTTCAAGTTGACAGGGTGACCGGTGAGGTTCGCATCGACAGATATGTCACCATGCATGATTCAGGAGAAATCCTTAACCCGCTGCTGGCCGACGGTCAGGTCTATGGCGCCTTTGCTTGGGGGCTTGGCATCGCTTTGAGCGAAGAGTTTGTGTATGGCGGGGACGGCAGTTTTCTGTCCGGCACTTTTGCTGATTATCTCTGTCCGACCGCACCCGAAGTACCCGAACCGCAAATCCTCCATATGGTGAGCCCGTCGCCCTTTACGCCGCTTGGCGCTAAGGGTATCGCCGAAGGTAATGTGATGAGCACGCCGGTTTGTATTGCCAATGCAGTTGCTGACGCCACCGGCCAGCGGGACCTGCGTTTGCCGTTAAGCCCGTCGAAAATCATGGGACTGATCGATGATGACGAGCCGCCAGCACCTACGCGCGCGGCCTCTGAAATCCTGGTCAAATCAGACGCCAAGGGAGGCCGCGGCGTAACGGGAAGTGGCTCGGCTCGAGCCCCGGCAGCAATACAAACGGTCTGGGATACATTACTGGATCCGGTCAAATTGGCGGCGGTAATTCCGGGCTGTCACCAACTGGATCTGGTGGGGGAGAACAACTATACGGCGGAAGTCTCGTTAGGTGTGGGCGCGGTGCGCGGTCGTTTCACGGCCGATGTCAGACTTGCTGATCTTGATCCGCCAAATTCAGTGGTTTTGAGTGGTGGTCTGCACGGGCCTCTCGGCGCTTCCAGTGGCATGGGTAAAGTTACCCTCACCGCGTCAGGCGAAAGCACGCGTATTGATTACGATTATGAAGTCGTGGTCACCGGCAAGGTTGTCGCAATTGGCGGCCGTATGTTGGATGGCGCTTCCAGGGTCTTGGTTGAGCAATTCTTCAGGCGCCTCATTGCGCAAATCGAAGGTCAAAACGAGGCTGGGAATTCCGCTGGCTCCTGGTTGTCGCGCCTGCTCAAGATATTGGGTGTTGGCCGATGAAACCGAAGGGGTTTGAATATCTTAGGGCTCATTCAGTCGAGCAAGCATTGGATAGTCTGGCCAGCAATGGCGACGATGCTAAGATTATTTCAGGCGGCAATTCCTTGATGGCGATGCTTAATTTTCGCCTTTTGGAGCCCAAAGTCTTGATTGATATTTCCCGTCTCGAAGCGCTATCTGGCATCGAGTATAAGGGCGATTATCTCGAGGTAGGGGCGGCTGCTACCCAGGCCCAACTACAAGCTTGGCCCGGCCTGGCCGAGCGGATGCCGTTATTGGCCTTGGCGGTTCCCCATATCGGGCATTTCCAGACCCGATCAAAGGGCACGGTATGCGGCTCAATCGCCCATTCCGATCCGAGCTCTGAACTACCGCTTTGTCTGGCGCTGCTGGGCGGCAGTGTCGTGCTTCGCTCGAAGCGCGGCGAGAAGGTCTTGAAGGCCGCCGATTTTCAGCTCGGCATGCTGTCAACGGCGTGTGCCGATGATGAGATGGTTGTCGCTGTGCGCTTCCCGGTCAAACGCCAGGGGGCGGGCTATGCCTTCACGGAAGTCGCTCGGCGAAAAGGCGACTTTGCCATTATCGCCATTGCGGCGGAAGCCGTTGGTGGCACGATCCGTCTCGGTATTGGCGGCGTTGCCGATAAGCCCGCGGTTCGCGAATGGAGCGATCTGGCAACAGACGCCTTGGACGATAAGCTGAATGAGCTGGCTTGGGAACTTGGCGGCAATGATGATATTCACGCCAGCGCCAAATACCGCCGTCAACTGGTGCGCCGATTAGGTCGCGAGGTTATCGAAACTGCCCAAGAAAACGGTGTGGCGGTTAAGGAGACAAATTAATGTCACAACCGATCGAAAACCAAAAACAACAGGTGAATTTTACTCTGAACGGCCGCGAAGTAGGTGGTTCTGCGGAGCCGCGAAAGTTATTAAGCGATTTCTTGCGCCAGGAAATGGCGCTTACCGGCGTCCATGTCTCCTGCGAGCACGGCATCTGCGGTTGTTGCACGGTACGGATTGACGGTAAAGCCGTGCGCGCTTGCCTTACCTTGGCGGTTCAGGTGGATGGCCGGAGGGTTGATACGGTGGAAAGCTTGGCCCATGCCGGCGAGCTTAGCGATTTACAGAAAGCCTTTCGAAAACACCATGGTCTGCAATGCGGTTATTGCACCCCCGGCATTCTTATGTCAGTCGAGGCTTTTCTTGAAATTAGCCCCAAGCCAAATGAGGAAGAAATCCGCGACATGCTTGGCGGACATATTTGCCGGTGCACGGGTTATACCGGGATGGTTCGAGCGATCAAAGAAGTCGTCGAACAGCGCAATGAGCCGGTACCTCTTATCGAAGTCTAAATAGAGTTCGTTATGAAGAATAATACCTATTTGCTGGCTAATTCCAATAGCCCACCAAGCATCAAGTTCGCTCCCATATTCAATGTTGCCGTGCCATTCATAGACCGGCATCTCAGCGAAGGTCGTGCCGACAAAGTAGCGATCGAGTGCGAAACCGAAGAGGTCACTTACCGCGAACTCAGCGAAAGGGTAAACCGGGCTGGCCATGCACTGCTCTCCCTCGGCATGAAGCCAGCCCAGCGCGTTCTAATGGTGGTCAAAGATTGCCCCGAATTCTTCTATGTTTTTTTTGGGGCCATTAAGGCAGGTATCGTGCCGGTTCCGGTAAATACCTTGATGCGCGTAACCGATTATAAATATTTGATCGAAAATTCAGAATGTACGGCGCTGGTTCATAGCTCTGACTTTGACGATGCGATGTCCGACTCGCTTGCGATTGTTGATCAAAAGCCAGATCACATTTTAAGCGTTGAAGACTTAACGGCAAGAATGGCGGATCAGTCGTCGGAAATGGCGCCCGCCAAAACGACAGAAGATACGGTTTGTTTTTGGCTGTATTCTTCAGGCTCGACCGGCAATCCCAAAGGTGTTGTTCATCCGCATCGCTCAATGGTCTATACCAGCCAGTGTAGCGGTGTGGACACCATTGGTATTCGTGAAGATGATGTTTGCTTCTCTGTTAGTAAATTATTTCACTCCTACGGATTTGGGAATGCCTTGTCGTTTCCGCTTTGGGTGGGCGCCACGACCGCACTTAGCGATCAAAAGGTCTCGCCCGCCATGAGTTTTGAAATGATTGAGAGGTTTCGACCAACACTGTTCTTTGGTGTGCCGACGCTTTATGCTCAGCAGCTTCATGCGATGGAAACTTCGGATCCGGATACTAGTTCGATCCGTCATTGTGTGTCCGCCGGGGAGGCCTTGCCAGCCGATGTGTTTCAGCGTTGGAAGGAAAAAACCGGTACCGTCATCTTGGACTGTCTCGGCTCGACGGAAGCGCTGCACTTTTTCATTGGTAATACGACGACTGATTTTAGTCCGGGTACTTCCGGCCGCCGGATCAATCGATATGAGTTGCGAATCGTCGATGAAGCGGGCAATGAAGTTGAACAAGGCGACATCGGTACTTTGCATGTACGCGGTGGCTCTACCGCGATTGAATATTGGAAATACCCGGAAAAAACAGCGATGACGATGTTGGCTGACGGCTGGCTCAATACCGGCGATATGTATTTCCTGAATGATGAACAATATTATGTCAATGGTGGGCGCGGCGATGACATGCTAAAAGTTGGCGGATTGTGGTGTTCGCCAACCGAGATTGAAGGGTGTTTGATCGAGCATGAAAAAGTCTTGGAAGCAGCGGTCGTTGGCCGTGCTGATCCGGATGGTCTAATCAAACCGGAAGCCCATATCGTCCTAAATAGTCCAGCCGATGCCGGTGCAGAACTGGAAGCAGACTTGTTGGAACATTGTAAGGCTGGCATTGCCCACTACAAATATCCGCGGTGGTTCCATTTTATCGACGAATTGCCCAAAACAGTGACCGGCAAGATCCAGCGGTTCAAGCTGCGGCAATAGTCGAAACGTTACTGGAATTTCAGAAGGAAATTCAACCGATGGCACTAGAAGCCCCAATCGCTCGTCATGAAGAACCCGTTCAAGAAGCATGGGTCGACTATAACGGTCATCTAAACGTCGCTTATTACACGCTGATTTTTGATAATGCAGTGGAAGTTTTTTATCCGCTATGTGGCCTTGGGAAACCCTATAGAGCGGCAACCGGCATGTCGACATTCGCTGTTGAATGTCACATTGGTTATCAGCGGGAGGGTAGTATTGGTGACACGGTCAAAGTGACCAGTCAGCTTCTAGGCTATGATGAAAAGCGGCTACATTATTTTCATACGATGTATCATGCGACCAAAGGCTATCAAATGGCGACCCAGGAACAGCTCGCTGTTCACGTCAATCTTTCGATCCGCAAAGTTGTACCCTTCAGCCCAGATCCCATGGAAAAACTCGCCGCTATGTGGGAAGCCCACAAAGATCTGCCAATCCCACCGCAGGTGGGCAGTACTATGACCGTACCTATCAAGAACTAGGATCCTCGATGATTTTTGTGAGCTGGCCGCGTGCTCGCGTACATTGGAGTTATGCTCGACCTCATCAGAACCTTACCGTGAAAGCTATAACGCCCGCTTCAGAGACGAACTGCTGAACGGAGAGTTCTTTTACGCATTGAAGGAGGCACAGATCATCATTGAACAATGGAGGAAACACCATAACACCGGGAATCCGCATAGTGCTCTGGGATACCGACCGCCAGCCCCTGAGGCCATCGTCCCGATAGACTGGATGCCGGTCATGCACTAACAATTTCACTGGACCAATTAAGCCGGCCGACCATGTTGAAGATTCTGCAGGATTAGATGAAACCGGATCAATTTGACGGAAAACAATAAATGTCCCACATCGGAAATAAACATACGGATTTTAGATCAGCCATTCAAAGAATGTCCGAAATGGGCAGAATTCAGGTTTACGAAAATCCGATTGATCGCAAATTGGAAGTGGCGGCCGTGATGAAAAAACTTGACGGCGGGAAGGCGATCCTATTTCCGTCGGTTGCGGATTCCGATGTGCCTATCATTGGAAATTTGTTGTGTTGCCAGGAAAACTGCGAGGCCGCCTTTGGCACTGACTTCCGGGGCATTCGAGGCCTCATCGACCAGGCGTTCAAAAATCCGATGGAACCCAACGTGGTTACCGATGCGCCGGTTCAAACCTGCATCCATACGGACAACTTGGATATTCGGGAAATGTTCCCCGTCTTAAAGCACACGGCGGCGGATTCGGGCGATTATATTTCCGCCGGCATCGTCCTCGTGCAGGATCCGGAAACCAAAATCTACAATGCGTCCTATCACCGGCTTCAGCTTAACAGTGGAAACCGGTTGGGTATCAAGCTGGATTATGGACGCCATTTGCGCCTTGCCTATGAACGGGCGAAGGAGTTGAGCCAACCCTTGCCGGTGGCCATATGTTTGGGGGCTAATTTGGCGCTGCAGTACATGGCGGCGACAATGGGGTCGCGGATGCCGGAGCAGGCAAATGAAATCGCCTTCGCCGGCGGCTTGGCCGGGCGACCTCTCGCGGTCGCAAATGCTGTCTCCCAACCGATTATTGTTCCAGCGGAGGCGGAAATTATCATTGAAGGTCAAATTTCGCCCGATGTGATGGAACCGGAAGGCCCATTCGGTGAATTTATCGGTTATTTGGCGCCGCAAGCCGACGCTCCGGTGGTTGAAGTAACCGCCATAACGCATCGGCAAAATCCGATTTATCAGGCTATCAACGGTTATGGCCGGGAAACCGTCATGCTGCGAAAATATGTGTTGGAGGCCAGCTTGCTCGACGTTCTCCAATCGGCGACGCCGATCGTTGAGGACGCTGAAATGACGGCTGGCGGACTGCATCGGTTTCATGCGGTGGTGCAAATCAATAAGACAACCCCGCAACATAACGGCATGGAACGGAATGTTATGGCGGCAGCGTTCGGGGCGTTGAAGGACCTCGATCTGGTCATCGTTGTTGATGAGGATATTGATATCCGTGATCCATTGGATGTGGAATACGCCTTGGCCACCCGCTTCGAAGCATCCAAGGATTTGGTCACCATCCCCGGCGCGCGGGGCCACGAATATGTCCGCGCCGGCGTCGATGGCATTCGGGCCAAACTTGGGATAGATGCGACCGTGCCCTTCGAAGAAAAAGTCCTGTTCAGCCGATGTGAATTCGAGGAAGTCTCCCTCAGCGATAATGACCTGAATGATAATTCAGAAGCCTATAATCACCTCTGGTCGTTCTAGCACCCGCTGCCTCGGCGCGTTGGCTGGCGATGCGCTCCCGCGCCAGGACGAGTACGCCGAAGAGTATCCCAGTGGCGTCGATGATGGTGTCCCAGTGGAGCAATAGATGGTGCATTATATCCGCAGAATCAAGGGGATTA
>CAJWIB010000060.1 GCA_913041095.1 uncultured Rhodospirillaceae bacterium
AATAAGCGTAACGGACCCGGGGGCAGTGCCCGGCGCCTCCACCATAAATTCCCGGCAATCCAGGGGGTTAGATAGAAATTTCCTGGAGCTTATCGGACCGATATGGGGGCGAAACAGGATCGACGTGCGTAGTAAAAACAAAGTTTTTGCCCGGCATTGTACCACCGTTATCGGGCTAACTTTACAAATGCTAACGATAATGAAGCATTTGCGGTAGCGGCTTAACAGCTAACCTACCACGGGGTTCGGAGGGCACCTGGCAACAGAAGCCCTCCACTAAATCGGCGAATCACCAAAGATCATTTAGGTTGATACGTAACTAATAAAAGAGTAGGGCTGATCGCATGCAGCCAAAAGAGATAAAATGTCAGAAGAAACATTTCCGTATGACCAGTGGGTCAATGAAGCACTCCGTAGCGTTTTAAGCCGCGCCTTAAAACAGCTAGCTGAAAATGGTCCCACCGGCGACCATCATTTCTTTATCAACTTCAACACGACACACGATGGCGTGGAAATCCCGGGCTTCCTGCGTGCGCAATACCCGGAAGAAATAACTATTGTGCTGCAGCACCAGTTTGAAAATCTCATTATTGAGGACCAGGGCTTCGAAGTAACGTTGTCGTTCAGCGGCAAGAAAAGCCGGCTCTGTGTGCCGTTTGATGCGGTCACATCCTTTGCCGACCCATTGGTTAATTTCGGCCTACAAATTGGCGTCAAAGCGATTAATGAAGCAATGTTGCAAGTCCAAGAGGAAATGGAAATTGATGACGATGTGACAGATCACATCCAGGAAGACCCGACCGACGACATGGCAGGTAATCAACAAATTTCTGGAGCTAAATCACCGACACCATTTAATACGACGGCGGCCATGGCTTCTGATGGCTTCGAAGATACAGGAGACGGCAACTATGATACTGCCGACGCAGAAGTTGATGACGACACGCCAAAAACCGCCGAAGTCATTGCGCTTGATGCTTTTCGCAAAAAATAGTCTGCCGAAAACCCTCCCTCCCGTCCCTGCTACGTTTAATCAGGTGATATCATGAGTGATAACGATTTTTTCCCGATGGTTCCGTCCTTCGAGGACACAACAAAATACCGACTGCTGACGAGTGACTATGTCGAAACAATTGAGGTAGACGGCAGGGAGATCTTAAAAATTGACCCCGAAGGTATTGCACTGCTGACCGCACAAGGTTTTTCCGACACTTCGCATTTATTGCGGACCGGGCATTTGGAACAGGTCAGAAAAATTCTTGATGATCCGGAAGCCTCTGATAATGACCGCTTCGTCGCCTTGGATATGCTCAAAAACGCCAATATTTCGTCAGGCCGTGTACTGCCGATGTGTCAGGATACCGGCACCGCTATTATCATGGGCAAAAAGGGTGAGCAGGTCTGGGTCGCTGGCGACGATGAATCTGCCATCTCTGAAGGCGTTAAACGCACCTACGAAAACGATAATCTGCGGTTTAGCCAATTGGCGCCGCTGTCAATGTACGACGAGGTAAATACAGGTGACAATCTGCCGGCCCAAATCGAAGTTTATGCCGACAAAGGGGCCTCCTATAAGTTTATGTTTGTTGCTAAAGGCGGCGGCTCAGCCAACAAAACCATGCTCCATCAGCAGACCCGGGAGGTCCTGAAACCGGAAAGTCTGATGGCGTTCCTGGATACCCAAATCCGCGCCATCGGCACTGCCGCTTGCCCGCCCTATCATCTGGCGATTGTCATTGGTGGTACTTCGGCGGAGTTCAATCTCAAGACAGTCAAATATGCCTCGGCTCATTATCTCGACAATCTGCCGACTAAAGGAAATGAGCACGGTCAAATTTACCGTGATCTCGAGCTTGAAAAAGATGTTCACAAGCTGACCCAGGATATCGGCATGGGGGCGCAGTTTGGCGGCAAGTATTTCTGCCACGATGTCCGGGTAATTCGTCTACCGCGTCACGGCGCTTCGTGTCCAATCGGCATTGGCGTCTCATGCTCAGCAGACCGGCAGGTGTTGGGTAAAATCACCAAGGACGGTATTTTCCTGGAAGAATTGGATACCAACCCGGCCCGCTTCCTGCCCGAGGTAACGGACGAACATCTCAACGAAGATGTGGTAAAAATTGATCTCAACCAGCCCATGGATAATGTCCGTGCCGAGCTTTCCAAACATCCGATCAGAACCCGGCTGTCTCTCACCGGATCAATGATTGTCGCCCGCGATATTGCCCATGCGAAACTCAAAGAACGCATCGATAACGGCGAAGGTTTGCCGCAATATGCCAAAGACAACGCCGTCTATTATGCCGGCCCAGCCAAAACACCTAAAGGCATGGCCTCAGGCTCGTTTGGCCCCACTACTGCCGCCCGTATGGACAGTTATGTTGATCTGTTTCAGGAAAATGGCGGCTCGATGGTTATGCTGGCGAAAGGCAACCGCTCACAAGCGGTCACTGATGCCTGCAAAAAACACGGTGGTTTTTACCTTGGCTCCATTGGCGGCCCGGCCGCGCAGCTTACTCAGGATTGCATCAAGAAAATCGAAGTCCTCGAATATGAAGAGCTCGGCATGGAAGCGATTTGGAAAATCGATGTTGAAGACTTCCCGGCCTTTATCGTCGTCGACGACAAAGGCAACGACTTCTTTGAGGAGTTCCGGGCGAAGTAGGTAGATTTGACAAGTAAAATTAAGTAAACTGTCACCGAAATAACAACTCAGCTATCTCCTCCACTGAAAAACCAAACTCTTTCAGCACCTCTTCAGTATGTTCGCCCAACCCGGGCGCACGGCGTTGGATTGTCGCCGGTGTCTCAGAATATTTAACCGGATGGCCGAGTACGCGGAGTGAACTGCCCTCGGACGAGCCAACGTCGGCGACCATATCCCGCGCCAGAGTTTGCTCATTTGCCGTCATTTGCTCGATATTGAGCACCGGACCCGCCGGAATGCCCGCCGCTTCAAGCTTTTGCTGCCAAGCTTCGGTAGTGTCAGTTTTGAAAAAGCTAGTGAGCTCGTCGACCAGCTCAGCCAAATTATCTATGCGATCCTTGGGTTCCCGGAAGCGTGGATCATCAGCAAGTTCGGGCACGCCTAGAAACGCCGTCAGTTTCTGCCAGAGCCCCTGATTGGCCGAGCCAATGTTGAGCCAGCCGTCGCTGGTCTGAAAGGCCTGATAGGGTGCCATCAACGGATGCGCCGAGCCCATCGCCACCGGCAGTTCTCCGGAAGCCATGAAAATCGCCGATTGCCAATAGGTGTGCATAATGCCGGCCTCAAATAGCGACGTATCAACAAACTGGCCCTCTCCGGACTGGGCTTTATGAAAGAGCGCCCCAAGAATACCCATTGCTCCCAACGTGCCGGCAGTAATGTCCGTCACCGGCGCACCGACTTTGACCGGCGGGCGTTCAGCGCTTTCGCCAGTGATACTCATGATACCACTCATGCCTTGGGCAACCAGATCAAAGCCGCCCTTCTCCGCATAGGGCCCGGTCCGCCCATAGCCCGAGATCGAACAGTAAATCAGACCGAGATTGTCATCTTTGATTTGCTCATAGCCGACGCCGTAATGCTCCATCGCGCCCTGGCGATAGTTTTCAACGAAGACATCGGCCCCTTTGATCAGCCGTTTGAGCGCCGCTTTACCGACGTCGGTTTTAAGATTAAGCCCAATGCTGCGCTTGTTGCGGTTCATCATCGCGAACGGCGCAGACTCGTCATCAACATATGGTTCTAGGCGGCGGACATCATCACCCATCGGCAAACGCTCGACTTTAATCACATCTGCCCCCATATCGGCCAGCATCAACCCGGTCGTTGGTGCCGCCATAACGTGGCTCATCTCAATGACCCGCACACCAGCGAGCAGGGATTTGGGTTCTTGGAGCATAGTTATTTTCCTTTAAATTTGGGGGAGTTTTTGGTGAGAAAAGCTCTGACCCCTTCCTGATAATCTTCGGTGTCGAAACAGGCAAAACCTTCGGCCTCGTCTTCTGGCGTCAACAGTTGTGGCGGGCGGACGCCTTGCACGACTTTATAAACAAATTTCTTGTGCCAGCGATTAACCAGCGGCGCTCCGGCGCAAATTTTCTCAACGGTTTTGGCCACCGCCGCATCGACCTCTTCATCCGGCACAACACGATTGACGAGGCCTTTTACTTTCGCCTCCTCAGCTTCGAACACCCGTGCTTCGTAAAGAATCTCGAGCGCCACGGATGGACCGACGAGGCTGACCAGCGCTTCAACTTCCGGATAGGCCATGACGAGGCCCAAACAATTGATGGGCACGCCGAATTTGGAACCTTCTCCGCAAATTCGCATATCGCACATCAGCGCGAGTTCCATCGCACCGCCGACACAGAGTCCCCGAATACGCGCGATCACCGGATGGCGGCAATCGTGAATGGCATGCATGGAAGCGTGCATCAGCGCACCATATTCTGCCGCCTGTTCGGCATTATTGCGCTCCGTGGTAAACTCGGAAATATCGGCACCGGTGCCGACCACCTCGTCGCCGGCCCCTCTTAAAATAATGCAGCGGAGACTGTCATCCTGATCAAGATCGCGGAACGCCTCACCCACGCGGCACCACATTTCTTTCGTCAGCGCGTTAAGCTTTTCCGGCCGGTTTAAGATCACCGTTGCAACCGCACCCTCACGCTCGACTAAAACGACATCTTTATCTGACATCTTTTTCTTCCCAATATGTCAGCAATGTTATGGAGGATGAAGTTGAAAGGTGCAATAATATTGACATCTCTGGCTTCGTCGCCTACTTCCCCCTCATTATGCCTCTCTAACTTTCCGTCCTTACCGCTTTTTTAGTCGCTGCCATCGTGCTGTCGCCCGGTCCTGATACCATTATTATTATCCACTACACCATGAGTTCGGGAAACCGCATTGGCATGCCAACCATGGCTGGGTACGCCAACTGTACAAAAAGGCGTTTCCTGAATTACCGGCACGATTTTGCTGTTCTTCACCGTCGCCATGTTGTGGACAAATATTTTTTAGAAAAAGTGTACCCGGTACCGTAGTCGCAGCGATTCGCAATTAGACGTTAAATCTGAACAGAATAACATCACCGTCTTTGACGGTGTAGTCGCGGCCTTCCTGGCGTATTTTGCCGGCGTCTTTGCACGGCAACTCACCGCCAAGAACAGTAAAATCATCATAGGTAATGGTCTCGGCGCATATGAAGCCTTTCTCGAAATCCGTATGAATTACGCCGGCAGCAGCAGGTGCTTTGGTGTTGGTCACAACCGTCCAGGCGCGGGCTTCTTTGGGGTTAGCGGTAAAATAGGTAATCAAACCCAACAGCTGATAGCCCGCCCGGATCAAACGCGCCAGACCGGTTTCTTCGAGCCCCAAAGCTGCCAGAAATTCCTGGCGTTCGGCTTCATCGGTCAGCTGAACAACTTCGAACTCGATCTTGGCCGAGATAACGATTGAACCAGCACCATTTTCTTTGGCGTATTCAGCAACGCGCTCGGTATGTTCATTGCCAGTGGCGGCATCGCCTTCATCAACATTGCAAACATAGAGCACTGGCTTCGATGTCAGCAATTGCAGCATTTGAAACAAGCGCTGATCGTCAGCAGGAATATTGACCATCCGGGCTGGTCTGCCCTCCCGCAAAGCTACCAACACGCGCTCAATGATATCAAGCTGCTGGATCGCATCTTTATCGTTGCCACGAGCTTTTTTAGTCAGCGAATCAATGCGTTTTTCCAGGCTTTCCAAATCAGCCAACATCAGTTCTGTCTCAACCGTCTCTGCATCGCGGATCGGATCAATGCTTTCGTCAACATGGGTCACATCGGCGTCTTCAAAACACCGCAGCACATGGAGGATCGCATCGGTTTCCCTAATATTTGCCAAAAACTGATTGCCGAGTCCTTCACCTTGGCTGGCGCCTTTAACCAGCCCAGCAATATCAACAAATTCGATATAGGTCGGCACGATCTGGGCGGATTTGGCGATTTCGCCGATTTCATCCAAGCGGCTGTCGGGAACGCTGACCCGGCCGGTATTGGGTTCGATGGTGCAGAACGGATAGTTCGCAGCCTCTGCCGCGATGGTTTCCGTTAAGGCATTAAAGAGAGTAGATTTGCCGACATTCGGCAGACCGACAATACCGCAATTGAATCCCATTACTCGTTATTTTCCTTATTTTCTTCTTGGTCTTTAGGCGGATTGAATATGAGCGCAACCTTGGTGGCAAAGCCGGAATCATCTCCGGCGATCAACTTATCGATACTCACCGTCATCGCATCCAATAACGGCTCGACCCAATCTTGATCAGCCTTGGAGAAATCTTTTAAGACATGACCGGTGACACGGTCTTTATCGCCCGGATGACCGATGCCGATGCGCACCCGATGAAATTCCTGGCCAATATGGGCAGCAATACTTTTGAGTCCATTGTGACCGGCCAGCCCGCCGCCTTTTTTGGCGCGGATTTTACCGGGTGCCAGGTCAAGTTCATCATGCAAGACAATGACGTTTTCGGGCTTGATTTTATAAAACTGTGTGGCTTCAGCGACCGAGCGGCCAGATTCATTCATAAAAGTAGCTGGTTTTAGAATCAGGACTTTTTCTTGCGCAACTGTGCCATCGGCCACTTCGCCCTGAAATTTCGTGCGATAGGGTGCAAAGGAATAATGGCGATGGATATCATCCACCGCCATGAAACCTATATTGTGACGATTACCTGCATAGTCTGAGCCGGGATTACCGAGTCCAACCAGAAGGTACATGAGAACTCTCCCGTATTTTTTTCAACAGTCGCACCTCGATACGATACGGAGATGCTAGTCTTTACCTTCGTCCTTGGCGTCGCCATTGGTTTCTTCACCTTTTGCGCCTTCAGCACCTTCTTCGCCTTCGACACCTTCTTCGCCCTCGAGACCTTCTTCGCCCTCGAGACCTTCTTCATCTTCAGTTTCTTCTTCTACTTCTTCCATAATGGTTGGTGCTGCAACAGTGGCGACAGTAAAGTCCCGATCGGTAATAGGCTCGACACCGTCCGGCAGTTTTATTGCCGAAATATGAACCGAGTCACCAATATCCATACCGGTGAGATCAATCTGAAGATCTTGCGGGATATTTAATGGCGAGCAACGCAATTCAATTTCACGGCGCACAATGTTCAACACGCCACCGCGTTTTAGCCCAGGTGATTCTTCTTCGTTGTAGAAGGCCACCGGAATCTCCAGCACGATCTTGGTGTTTTTATTAAACCGCAAAAAGTCGACATGCATCGGGTGATCCGTCACAGGATCGAGTTGCAAATCACGCGCCAGCACCTGATGGTTATCGCCAGCAACGGCAATATCAAAAATATGGGTAAAAAATCCAGGGTTGTGAATCAGACGAATCAGTTCTTTGCCATCAATAGAAATCAAAACTGTGTCTAGTTTATTACCATAAATAACCGCTGGGACTTTGCCCTCGCGACGTGTTGCTCGTGCCACCCCCTTGCCGGCCCGATCACGCACCTCGGCGATGATACTAATAGCTTCAGCCATTTTTAAACTCCTCAAATTAAGGCGTTAAGACGTCTTTGCCTCCAGGGGTGCCAAGCACGCGGATTTAACGCTTTGGAAAGGCGAGGATTTATAGCTTAATGGACACCCTGTCAACACAGACAGTTGAGTCTGAGCAGCTTAATCAAACAGGCTAGAAACGGAATTTTCATCGCTAATCCGCCGCATTGCCTCAGCGATCAGCGGCGCAATGGTAATCTGCGAAATATTATGGGCAACGCGCATCGCTTCGGTGGCCATGATACTGTCGGTCGACACCAAATTTTCGAGCGGAGAAGACGAGATGCGGGCAACCGCACCACCGGATAAAACACCGTGGGTGATATAGGCCGAAACCGACTTGGCTCCCTGATCCATCAGGGCGACGGCAGCATTGCAAAGCGTGCCACCGGAATCGACAATATCGTCGATCAAGATACAGCGGCGGTCTTTGACGTCACCGATGATATTCATAACCTCAGACTCACCTGCCCGTTCCCGCCTTTTATCAATAATAGCGAGATCAGTATTGAGCCGCTTGGCAAAAGCCCGGGCCCGTACAACACCACCGACATCGGGTGAAATCATCATGAGATCATCGCCGTTATATTTGTCTTCGATATCTTTGGTAAAAACCGGCGCTGCGTAGAGATTATCGAGCGGAATATCAAAGAACCCTTGAATTTGCCCGGCATGGAGATCGAGAGTTAAAACCCGGTCGGCACCTGCTTCGGTAATCAAATTGGCAACCAATTTGGCTGAAATCGGCGTTCTTGGGCCGGATTTGCGGTCTTGGCGTGCATAACCAAAATAGGGCAAGACGGCGGTGATTCGCCGAGCCGAGCCGCGCCTTAACGCATCCATGGTCACCAGCAATTCCATCAGATTATCATTGGCCGGGTAGGATGTGGATTGAATGGCAAAGACATCTTCGCCACGAACGTTTTCGTTGATCTCTACAAAAACCTCCATGTCGGAGAAGCGGCGAATACTCGCGCTGGTCAGTGGCAGATTAAGGTAGGCGGAGATCGCTTCAGCGATCGGGCGATTACTATTACAGCTGAGGACTTTCATCCTGGCAGGACCCCTTTAGATAGAACGGGCTGGAAACCCCAAAACCATCGAACTCACTCCAGCCGGAAACTCAATTTTTTTAACAGTGAGTCAGGTTGATGTAAACGGAATAGATTCCTTAAATTTTGAATCCTCAGAAATCACGGAACGAGTAGTCGTTTTTTGTTATCTTTAAGAGCACGCTGCTGCTCGATAACATCGATAATACCGATGCTGGCACCTTGCGTTACGACATGCGCAATATCACCCCAACGGCCAGCCAAAGCGTCGACCGGCACCTTGTTGTTTTGCGTGATTTTTCCAAGTTCCTTCCCATCTTTAGTGGCTACCAGCCAGGTAATGGTGACATCATTTGAACCTCCATAAGACGAACTAAAGTTGACGAATCCTTTTACTAAAAATACCGACTGAGGACGGTCGGTGACAAGTTCAGCACCGGCGATTTCCAGCGAGCGCTGAAGATTTCGGTGCAGCGAAATATTACCGTCACCGGTGGCGCCGATGATTTCGGCGAGAAAAATTTTCGGCTTTTTAGCTAAAACAGCCGAATCAGACGAGATCTTTGTTTTTGTTTGAGCTGTTTCGGGAATACTCAAAGGAATGCGCCCGGGTTTACGCTGGGCGTATAGTAAACGGACAACTTCTTTGCTGGTGTCAGCGCTCAAGTCGGCTAACAATTCCTGATCTAGAAACAACCAGCCAGCCCGGTCACCGGCTATTCTCAAATCAAACGCTTCCAGCTTGTTTTCGTTTGAATCCATCAACGTCCAGATAATTTCCGCTTCCTCTGGATCATAAACCGATGGATAGGTGATTTTAAGCTGACCTCTCAGGATATAACGGGGGTGGAAATTAGTGTCTGCACTCGCTGGCACTTGTTCTAACCAAAGCGATTTGATCATGTTCTCGGCTAAGGGTTTGGCCAGAGATTCAGGCAAGCTAGAATCAATCTCCACCCGGATTGCCCCGCTGCCGGCGAGTGAAATCAGCGGATTACTAATTACCTGGCGATTGTGGGCAAAGGGTTTGGGCAGCGCGCCACAACCGACCAGTAAACCAGCACAGCTTATTACGACACCTAAGTGAAAGAAGTTACGCCACACAGGTCACCAGAAAAATTGCCAAAAAGAAAAATATCAAAATCACAATATGCGGCATCCAAATGTCCTAACCAGCCGCCTCAAGGTACCAAAGCTATGACCGATATTTCTCGACCATAATCTTTTTCACCCTGCAATACCGACCGGCGATAGCTGTAAAACAGGTGTTCATCTTGACAGGTATCATAGCCGGTTTGACCAATACCGGCGATACCAACTTGCTGTAATCGCACGGCCACAAAGCCAGCGAGATCAAACATATGATGATCATCTTTGGTTGAAGGCTGGAAATGGTTAGCGTTATTCACCGATGCTTTAATAAAACGTTCGAGGAATTCCGGCCCAACTTCGTAAGATTTCTGCTGAATACAGGGGCCTATTGCTGCTTTGATGTTACCAATTGAAGCACCCAATTCCGTCATCCGTTCCAGTGTTGCTTCGATGATGCCACCCAATGCACCTTGCCAGCCTCCGTGAGCAGCACCGATCACACCGGCACATTCATCAGCTAACAACACCGGCGCGCAATCAGCGGTCAAAATACCAAGTGCTAGACCGGGCATTTTGGTCGCCATGCCGTCGGCAATCGGGGTGACATCCGGTGACCACGGTTCCTCGACCACTAAGGCCGTTGCCGTATGTTGTTGGTAGCAAGTGAGTAGATTGGCTTCCGATACACCTAGTTCCTGAACAACGCGCTTTCGGTTCTCAGCTACATTTGCCGCCTGATCGTCTGAACCATAGCCACAATTGAGCGATCCATAGAAACCATCGCTCACCCCGCCTTCCCGGGTGAAAAAACCATGTCGAATGGCTGGACTATTTGTAAATTCGTCAATTGTAATCACTGGTTTCGCTCAAACAGTGTTAGCCGTTAAATCCTTCTGGTATTGGCTGATCGGGATGGGTGATCGCCAAAACCTTAAACAGGGTGCCCATTTCATCCGCGCCGATCAATCGATTTAAGCTCGAGATAATATCCGCCTTTTGGCGGGTCGAGGCGGCATCCTTCAATTGCTGGGCGCGCTGCTTTATACCTAAGCGCCTCAAAAAGTCTGCTTGAGTGATCGCACCAAAAGCAGAAGCGCCAGCTGCACGGGCAGTTTCTGCCAATCG
>CAJWIB010000061.1 GCA_913041095.1 uncultured Rhodospirillaceae bacterium
AAAGCCGCATCTTTCTCAACATTTTGGCGGTATTCTTTAAGTGTGGTGGCGCCGACGCAATGCAGCTCGCCGCGAGCCAATGCGGGTTTGAGCAAATTAGACGCATCCATTGCACCTTCAGCAGCACCGGTGCCAACCAGCGTATGCATTTCATCGATAAACAGGATCACTTCACCAGCGGCTTCGGTCACTTCGGTGAGCACGGCTTTGAGACGTTCTTCAAATTCACCGCGGAACTTCGCGCCGGCGAGTAACGCGCCCAAATCCAGCACCATTAATTGTTTGCTGAGCAGCGCTTCCGGCACATCGCCATTAACGATCCGCAAAGCTAGACCTTCGACGATGGCAGTCTTACCCACCCCCGGCTCTCCGATCAGTACAGGATTGTTTTTGGTCCGGCGCGACAGTACTTGAATGGTGCGGCGGATTTCCTCATCACGGCCAATCACCGGATCGAGTTTACCTTCGCGCGCATCCGCCGTCAGGTCTTGAGCGTATTTATTTAGCGCATCATAACCATCTTCAGCGGTGGCAGAATGGGCTTTCCGGCCTTTGCGCATATCCTCTATCGCGATGTTAATATTTTGTGGCGTGACGCCATTGGCTGTTAGAATTTTATGGGAGGGGGTATCAGAGGTAAGAGCCAAGGCCAGTAGTAAACGCTCCGCCGTAACATAGCTGTCACCGGCTTTTTCAGCAATTTCCTCGGCCTGGCCTAAGACTTTGGCGAGCTCGGTTGAAATATAAACCTGGCCGGCACCCGAACCTTGAACTTCCGGCACCCGTTTAAGCTCAGCTAAAACATCTTCGAAGGCCGGTTTGGCATTGCCCCCAGCGGCCTGAATCAGACCGGCCGCCATGCCTTCTTTGTCTTCCAATAAAACTTTCAAGATATGCTCCGGCGATAGCTGCTGATGGCCAGATCGGGCTGCTAAACTTTGCGCCGACTGAATAAAGCCCCGTGAGCGCTCAGTATAATTCTCGAATTCCATGCTCAATTACCTTTCTAGTGACAGGGTATCATGCTCCTAAAGTTATGGCCGCAGTCAACCCCTCAAAGGATGAGTAGTCTTTGTTTTCGTTATCTAATATGGGCCAAATGATGCTAGCCGCAAGAGGTTAAAAAGGATACCAATGTTTACCCAAAAACAAAATGACAATGTGAGAGTAAAATTTACGGATAGGAATACATGAATACGGTTGAAGGCATTTACCGCTATCCCATTAAAGGTCTATCTGGTGAGAACATGACAAGCGTGGTTCTTAACGCCGGGGAAGTCATTCCCGGTGACCGTGAATATGCCTTTGCCCGGGCAGGTGTGCAATTTGATCCGGACAAGCCAGAATATTTACAAAAAACAAATTTTTTGGCCTTAGTGCAGGATGAAAAACTGGCTGGATTTGAAACCCGGTTCGATCCAGCATCAAAGATGTTGTCGATTTTCCAAAACAGTAAACTGATAATGGAAACGGATTTGGCTAATCCTGCTGATTGCATGGAGGCGGTTAAATTTTTTCGAGAATATTTAGATATGCCGACGGATAAATCACCTCATATTGTACGCGCGACCGGTGGCACAATTGGACATTCATTCTCAGATGTTCCGTTTAAGGCAATTTCGCTCATTAACTTGTCTTCGATCAGAGATTTTGGTGGCAAAATTGACGCCGACATCAACCCCCTGAGATTTCGCGGCAATATTAATTTTGAAGGCGATGTTCCCTGGGTTGAATTTGACTGGATTGATCGGGAAATAAGAATTGGCAATGTCATTATGCGCGCCGTTAAACGAACAGAGCGATGTGCAGCAACGACTGTAAATCCGGCTACGGCTGAGCGCGATATTAATATTCTGAAAGAACTTCGGCGGAATTATGGCCATATGGACCTGGGTATTTACGCCGAAGTTCTTGAAGGCGGCAAAATTAAGTGCGGTGATGAGGTTCAATTAATTTAGCGGAGCTCAAGCAGACATTGGTTCCTGGGGTTTTTGTAGGTCTTCGCTTTCTTGCAGCTCCTGAGATTCTTGAGGTTCAGGATCTTCAATTGAATTTCCGTGATTTACAACCGCCTCTGCTGCTGCTTCAACTTCGATTTTAACAGTATCGGCAATTTCAGGCTGTATTTCAGTGATTTCTTCCGGTGATGTCTCTTCTGAAGGTTTGTCTTCGCCACCGGCATTCTGTTGTTGATTGCGGTTGTTATCCTGGCCATTTCCCCGGTTGTGGTTGCGGCGATTACGGTCACGATCTTTTTGATTAGTATCGCCGTCTTTAGTGCTGTCTTTTTGGCCATCGGCATTGGCATGTAAAATGCGATAAAAATGCTCAGCGTGCTGGAAATAGTTCTCTGAAGAAATTCGATCATCGGCAGCGAGGGCATCACGGGCTAAAGTGAGATATTTTTCATGGACCTGGCTGGCATTGCCACGAATACGGCCATCTGGGCCGCCGCTATCGTAATTGCTGTTTCTGTTGCCTTGTCTCTTACCGTTACCACGTCCACGAGAACGGCGGGAATTGGAAGTTTGTTTCATGGTGTCATAACTTCACTGTTTTTTTAGCTGAATATGCTCCCATCCAAATGAACTGCTTCGATTTAATGCCCATTAAATTATTGATCTTATGATCATGGGCGGTGCTATCAGTTCTTTTCCGCGTTTGGGGAATTATGGCGACCGCTAAACTAAAACCATCCAAATGGCGTTTGCAGCCCATCCGTTCCACTCAACCTAATGATCTTTACGAGGTTTTCAAACTATAATTTCACATTTTTTTTATGATTTTTAAACTGTTGCTAAGATGCAACGCTCTACATTTGCGATATCTCGGTGAATACTTTTTATCTTTAAGTTGTTTTTTAAAAAGATTCCTTTGATATCAGGTATTTGTCCCATACCACATTCAACTGCCAGGAACCCATCCGGCGTCAAATGAGCGGAACATTGAGTTGCAATAAGATGGTATGCAGCTAGGCCATCAGCTCCGCCTGAGAGAGCCAGATGCGGTTCAAATTGATTTACATCCGGTTCCAACGCGGCAATCTCTGATTCGACAATATATGGCGGATTGCTGATGATGATATTAAAATTTCCGTTTAACCCGGTCAGCCAATCACGTTGTTGAATAGTTACTCTGGAAACTAGGCCAAGTTGATTGGCATTGTCCCGCGCTATATCGCAGGTCTTTGGGTTGCTATCGACGCCTAGTCCCAAAGCATTTGGAAGTTCTGACAGCAATGCCAGTAAAAGGCATCCAGTACCGGTTCCAAGATCCAGTATTTTGAGGCTGGCGTTTTTATCAGGGAGTTCGCCCAAAACCGCCTCAATTAAGGTTTCGCTGTCGGGCCGGGGAATTAAAGTCTCTCGGGAGACTTTAAAATTGAGGCTCCAAAATTCTTTTTGGCCGGTGATATAGGCAATCGGTTCACCGGATTTACGACGCGCAGCGAATTTGGACAATTTGGCCAATGATTTGACCGCTATATCATCTTCCGGGTAACCAAGAATATGGGATTGATCAATGCCGGCTGCAAAACTCATTAACATGCGTGCCTCCAGCCGGGGTTCCTCGATACCAGCCGCCGCCAGTTCGCCACTCAGCTGTTGGTAAATCGCGCCAATAGTGTTGGTTGAGATGGCGGGCACGGTTAGGTGATTTCGGCAAGTCGCGCTGCCTGGTCTTCCGTTGCCAGCGCATTGAACACTTCGTCCAGATCGCCCTCCATCGCCCGGTCCAATTTATAGAGCGTGAGATTAATGCGGTGATCAGTGATGCGGCCTTGCGGAAAATTATAAGTGCGGATGCGTTCCGAGCGGTCACCCGAGCCGACTTGATTTTTACGATCCGCTGCTCGGGCGGCATCTTTTTCAGCACGCTCCGTTTCATACAGCTTAGCGCGCAGCATTTTCATCGCCTGGGCGCGGTTTTTGTGCTGCGATTTACCATCCTGGCACTGGACAACAATATTGGTCGGCAAATGAGTGATCCGAATGGCGCTATCGGTTTTATTGACATGCTGGCCACCGGCCCCCTGCGCCCGGTAGGTGTCGATACGCAGGTCTTTCTGATTAATATAAACGTCAACTTCTTCGGCTTCAGGCAGCACCGCGACCGTGGCCGCTGAGGTATGAACGCGGCCCTGTGATTCTGTTTCCGGGACCCGCTGAACGCGGTGAACGCCAGATTCGAACTTAAGCTTAGCAAAAACCCCTTTACCGGTGATGTTGGCAGACGCTTCTTTATAGCCACCAATACCCGTTTCATTGATGTCGATCGGCTCAAACTTCCATTTGTGCTGTTCGGCATATCGCTGATACATACGGAACAAATCTGCGGCAAACAGGGCAGCTTCGTCCCCACCGGTACCGGCGCGGACTTCGAGAATGGCATTTTTTTCATCTGCCTCATCTTTGGGCAAAAGCAAAAGCTGTATTTCCCGCTCTTTTTTCAGAATTTTTTGTTTGAGCTCGTGGAATTCCTCTTCCGCCATGGTGCGCATTTCACCAACGGTATCAGAGTCGGTGATTAAATCGGCTAAGTCCTGAATTTCCGCTTCCATGGCGCGGAATTCTTCAACACCTTTAACGACTTCGGTTAGTTCCGCAAATTCCTTGGCAATACGTTGCAGTTCCTGGCTATCCATATCGGTTTGAGTGGCCATGGTGTCGCGCAATTCATCATGCCGCGCAACCACGCGATTGAGTTTTTCGGCAATGCTCATTGGTTAGGTGTCTCTTGAATTTTTTGGCAAGTCTTTGAGACGATTCAGCAGCAATCGGGTCGCCTTTTCAGCATCACCACCAGCTTCATCTAAAGCTGCGCGACGAAGGCTTTCGATATTATCTGAGGTATCGGCTTGATGTAATTCTCCGGGCTCGCCAGACTCAACTGATTGGGAGGCATCAAATATGGCCGCTTCGTCATCGATAATCTGCCACGCCGTCTCGGCTTCCTGGGCACGTGAGGCGCGGCCTACCCGAGTGACCCGTTCCAAATCGTCGAGAGTATAGAGAAATACGTCTTCGAGAACTTCCACCGCGGGATCAATATCTCCCGGCACGCCGGTATCGATGACAAAGATCGGTTTGCGCCGCCGCGCTTTGGTGGCAGTTTTTAAGTTTTCCGCATCAAGGATATAACGCCTGGTATTCATTGAAGTTAGGATAGTATCTGCTTGGGTCAGGAGCTGCGCCAAATCCGCGAAAGCGCCGATATGACAGTTGAGATGATGGCCCAAGGTATCGGCGCGTTGATCCGAGGGATGAGTGACAATTAAATTGCCAAGTCCCGCCGAACGCATACTGGAAGCCAGCATTTCTCCCATTTCCCCAGCCCCGATCAACAGGCCCGTCGAGTGCGCCAGATCGCCATGAAGGTCACGGGCAACTTGAACCGCTGCGGCAGCAATCGATACCGGCCGTTGATCAATTTCGGTTTCAAAGCAGATACGTTCCGCAGCTTTTTGTGATGAGGCGACTAGATTATTCAAATAGGCGCCAGTCATATTGTTGGTGTGGGCATGGCGGTGGGCGGAGCGCAATTGGCCGAGTAATTGAGTGTCGCCGATAACCAAGCTATCCAGCGCTGCTGCAACTGCAAATAGATGTTTGATCGCTTCCCGGCCACTTAGAGTATAAATTTGACTTTCAATTTCACTGCGGCTTTCACCGGCATGGGCAGCGAGCAGTTTTACAACCTCTTCGGCTGTGGTTGCCGGTGAATTCGACGGCGCCGCGATGACAATCTCCGTGATATCGATGGTCGAAAAAATAATCGCTTCATTAAAACCAGCATCGCGCAGGCGGTTATAAAAGGACGGTAATACTGTTTCAGAAATAAACAATCGATCACGCAGCAGCATCGTTGACGACCGGTGGTTGGCACCGACAATGACAAGCGATCCTTCTAACTGATCCGGTTTTATTTTCTGATCGATCATAGCATTTCTGTTACTCACCCTACTTATAAAGTGCTAAGTGATCTTCCAATGTTTCCAATGATACTTCTTTTTGCTCACCGGAATCCATATTTCTCAGGGTGCCGACATTTCGCGTTAATTCATCTTCGCCTAATAGGACGGCAGCTACGGCATTTAGCCGATTGGCCCGCTTCATCCGCTTTTTGAGATTACCGGAATAGCCGAGATCAACCCGATAGCCTTTTTTACGCAGCATTTCGGTAACCACCATGGCTTCGCTCTCGGCTTTGCCGCCAACCGGAATTACGGCAATAGGACGCTTGGCTTCGGCGCCGTCATCCAGCAGAAGCGACAAGCGTTCGACACCTGCAGCCCAGCCGATACCCGGTGTTTCCGGTCCGCCCATCTGGCCGACGAGCCCGTCATACCGCCCGCCCGCCAGCACCGTGCCTTGCGCGCCGAGATCACTGGTCTTGAACTCAAACGCAGTGTGGCAGTAATAATCGAGGCCCCGCACAAGATTTGTATTATGTTCAAAAACAATACCCAGCTTGGTTAAGCCTTCACAAAGGTCTTCAAAAAAACTTTGCGAAGCCTCATTTAGGTTATCCTGGAGACGCGGTGCATCAACAACAACCGCCTGATCACCCTCGTCTTTGGAATCGAGAATGCGCATTGGATTGCGGTCCAGCCGTTCCAGGCTGTCTTTTGATAGTTTATCTTGATGATCGGAGAGATACTTTACCAGCTCATCGCAATAAGCGCTGCGACTATCGGTATCACCGAGGCTGTTAAGCTCAAGCTTAATATAGTCTTTAAGACCAAGCTCTTCCAGAAAAGTCTGGGCAATTGAAATGGTTTCAATATCGGCTTGTGGTGTGGCAACTCCCAAAATCTCGACACCAACTTGGCGAAACTGGCGACGGCGGCCTTTTTGCGGGCGTTCATAGCGAAACATAGGTCCACGATAAAAAAGTTTGAGCGGTAAATTCTGCTGTAACCCATTCGATATAAACGCGCGCGCTACACCGGCAGTGCCCTCGGGCCGGAGCGTGATTTGATCGCCACCCTTATCTTCAAAGGTATACATCTCCTTGGTTACAATGTCGGATGTATCGCCCAGGGTGCGGCTGAAAACCTCGGTAAACTCGAAAATTGGCGTGGTGATTTCGCCAAAACCATAGCGCTCGGCGACCTCAAATGCGGTTTCTTCGACGCGCCGGTAGAGACGGCCCTCTTCAGGTAGAATATCTTGCGTGCCGCGAACTGGATTTAACGAAGTCATTTAGTAAAAGTTCCAAAATATAGTTGCAATCTCACCACGCTGATCAGCCACGTAAACTTCATCGTGCCTACCAGATTAAGACACTAAATTGCTATAAATGATTGGTGTTTAACAGGTTTTTCTGGGAATTGGCGAAGATAATCATTCGATGATTGCCGAGCCGTCGATAAGCTTTTCGGCTTCCAATAAGACATTGCGGCGAACCGCCCCGATGGGACCAATCGAGGGTACTGCCGTGCCATCCACTAGGATTTCCAAAGCACCCGCATTGGCGGTGATTAAACTCAAGCCGGTTCGATTTGGCACATTGTAACTGTCACCCTTTTTAAGCAGACGTGTAATCAAAAGCTGATCAGAATCATTGTCGCGTACTTGAATATAACAGTCGGTGATGGCGCGCAAGGTAATGCGTGAATTTCCGGTTGCCGGTTTAGGTTCAGGCAGGGCGGCAACTTCCGGAGCCGGTTTTGTTTTTACTTCCGGTTTAGGTTCTGGTTCTGATTCCGGCGCTGGTTCAACTTTTGTCTCAGCGACAGGCTCGGCGATCGGTGTTTTTTCTTCAATTTTTTCAATTACTTTTTCAGCAACCTGTTCAACTTTCGGCTCAACCTTTTTTTTTGGTGGCGGTATTGATGCCGGCGCTTTCGGCTTTTTTGCGATTTCCTGTTTAAACGGTTCATCTGCAAGTTTTTTTGAAGCAACTTCTGGAGATAACGGTGCAGCTGGCTTGGTAGTTTCCACCTTAACTGTTTCTTGAACGGGTTCGGGCTTAGGTTCTACTGGTGTTTTGGCAACAACTTTTTTTATTTCGTCAACTTTATCCTCAGTTTTAATATTAACTTTCTCTGGAACCTTTTCCAGAATTTTTTTTATTTTCTTTTCAACTGGTTGAGCGGCATCTTTAATAATTTTCTCAGTCTTGACACTTTCTGGGCTGCTTTCCTCAAAACCATTTTGTTCGGTTTTTGCCGGCTTTTGCTCCGGCGTTTCTTCAGGTTTCGCCGCGGCCTGATCTTCTGATTTTTTGCCGGATTTCTCTACCGGCATGGCGTTTGCGGCAGTGGTTTGCTCCTCATCCGTTTTAATTGGCTCCGTCGCAACCGGTTTCTCGCCTACTACCGCCGCCAATTTTTCCGGTACGGCTGACACCTGTTCTGTGACAAAGATGTTTTTGGTCGAAACATAATACCAGCTGCCATAACCGATCGCCGCCAATACCAAACCCAGCATGACAATCGCGCCACCGGGAATGCCATGCTCTGGAACCAAGTATGGGAAAGTCAGATTCTGCTTGCTTTCCAGTGATGTTTCTTCGGATTTATAATGGCGGACAAATTCTTCAGCATCCAAACCAAGATATTCGGCATAGGTGCGAATGAAACCAATTGCGTAAATAGCGCCCGGAAGTTCTTCGAATTTATTGTTTTCTATGGCTTCCAGATAAACTTGACGAATTCGTAAAGCTTCGGATACCTCACACAATTCCTCATTGCGGCGATTGCGCGACGCGCGCAAAAGATCACCAATGCTGAAACCGTTGGTGTTTTCTTCTTCAATATCCATCGATGGTGGTACTTTTGCGTTCATTTGATCTCTTCTTCTAGTGATTAAACCCTGTGTTTCCGGAATCACCATCGCATCCGATAAAATCATTCCCTCCAAAAAAACAATATTAACAGGACGAAGAGAAATTAGCTCCAGAAGTTAAATATTTCCACTAGAATCGTAAAATTACATTTAAATTAGTTTTCTCCCAACAAACTTTTAAAATTGAATAGATTGAATGGGAAAGCGACAGATGCTAAATCAACCTACGATGATACTGCGTCTTAATGTATCGAATCAATGAAAAATTGGGAGATACTGGTAATTATGGATAAAGTGTCTTTATCGTCACAGGTTCGCAAGTTAGTTTAACTTACTTAGCGGTTTGGCTAGATTTATTGAGAAATGTTCAGAAAAGATTGAGCCATGTCCCTTATCCATCCGTTAATAGACGTTAAAGAATTCATCGAAAAAAATTCATGCAAGTCGCGATTTATAACGCCGATATCTGGTGATCAAGGCAGTTCGACAACTGCTTTTTGTTCTGTCTCCATGCCGCATGATTTGCCGCACCGGCACTTACACACTTCTTGTGATGAAATTTCAATCCTGATCAGAGGAGAGGGTGTTTACGGGTTGGGTGATCAACGCATATCGGCGCGGGTGGGTGATTGCCGTGTCGTGCCCAAGGGAGCTGAGCATTTTTTTATTAATGAGTCAGGTGAGCCATCACTGATGATTGGATTTTTTGTCGGAGCCGAAGATGTCGCCGCCACCGGTATCGCCTATGGCGATCTTGTCACGAAGGATGACCTTGCCACTCTGCGCAGCGAACAGGATGGCGGCATTCTAATTAATCTCGGAGATGTTCAACCGGAAAATATGGACCAAGGCGATGGCTGGCTAATCACTGATTTTCGTTTGCCGATTTCCACCCGCAATGGCTGTTCTTCAACCTTGTTCCGGGCGCGGTTTATGCCGGGTGCGGTTCACAAGAAGCATCGTCATGAAAACTGTGACGAAATTTATTATATTATCAGCGGTCGCGGCTTGGCCGGTGCCGGATCCGACCGCGTCGAAGTGCGCGGTGGCCACTTTCATTTCATTCATAAAGGCGTTGAACATTGGCTCCACAATCTCAGCGATACCGAGCCGATTGAAGTGGTCGGACTCTATTGTGGGGCCGGTAGTGTCGCTGATACCGGTTATGTCTATATGGGTGATGTCACGCCGGATGACCTCAAAGCAAGAACAGGGTAATAAATAATCACTAACTGACTTGTATATTAGCTGTCCGCCGTTTTAGTAATTTTTCTGATAATTTGGGCTCCCGCCCCGGTTCCGACCAGGGACAGACCTCAATGCATATAGAACACCCGATATGGTCTGAAAAATAGAAAATACATTTATCAAAATCGACATACCATTTTTCCACGCCGCGAACCATTTGTTTGGTATCAAAAATGGCACCGGGCGGGCGTTCAGTGACTATTTTTTACACGCTGTCCGAAAACCCTAAGCAACTCAAGAAAAACATTAACTTTGAGGATTATAAGGAGTTCCGCAATATGATGGGCGAGGGCCTGTCATTTCTGATTATTATCGAGCACCGCATCCAGCTTAATGGAAGTGCAAAAAAAGAAAGACTGGAAGAAAAGTACGAAGAACTTACAGTATTCATTTGGTTAGTCCTGCTCGACGGTTCGCTGAATTACTTTTCAGTTATTAGCGAAAAGGATTTTCTGCCGATTGGCACCCACCATATCTTCATGCAGAAGTTGAAAACGCTTTATGATGGGGAAAATATACTGAAGCAGGTAAAATTCCAAGATCGCCTGAACAATACCGTTCTCGATAAACGGGATAAAGCAGAGCGAGTTCTTGAAACCATCATCGACCGCGCCCCTCAGCTCCTGAATATAACCGGTTAACTCCGCTGCCAACGAGCTAAATCATCACCCCATGATCGACGGCGAATTCGCGTAACTTTTCGCGCAAACTGTGCTCGGCGACATCATGCAAACTATCCAGATAGTGCTTCAAATCACCTGCTGAAAGACTTCT
>CAJWIB010000062.1 GCA_913041095.1 uncultured Rhodospirillaceae bacterium
TAATATAAGATTAATTATTAATCCTAATATACAAGATTATAATAAGTGAACAAACTATAATGATTCTAAATTATAGTCATTATTCAAGTCTTTCCTAGTAAATTATTTTATCACGATTCTCGACATTTTATTCACAAAAATATGATTGTCTCTCAAGGACCTAGCTACCCATATCTAACTTAAAAGACAACCAAATAGCGCTAAAATTAGCTAGGCTGAGAAATGGTTTTTTCACGACCAGCGATATCTTATAGATGTCACCTGGCGAGAAAACGGAAAATTTTATTTTCCGCTGCAAACTATGCTGGCGGATTGGTGTCAGCATATTTGCTGCCATAATGATCATTGAAGCCATAGTTCTGGTATTTTCACTAGCAGCCATTACCTGATTTCTAAGGTGCATTGTTGGCCCGAGGACCAAGATGCCGAGCATGACTAAAGCAGCAGAAATTACCGATAGTGTCATCATGCAAAATGTCAAAAGCACCACTGAGATACTCACCCGGCTCAACGAGCTGGGCCTGGATTTATCTATTGACGATTTTGGCACTGGCTATTCAAGTCTCAGCTATCTTAAACGTTTTCCGGTGAAACACATCAATATCGACAAATCATTTGTTGATGACATAGGTCAGGGTACGGACTCCGAAGCAATCGCTAAGGCAGTTATTACACTGGGACATAGTCTCAGTATGCAGGTCATGGCAGAAGGTGTCGAAAGTGAAGATCAAGTCGCATATCTCCGAGACCACGCGCGCAACGAAATTCATGGTTACTTTTACAACTAACCAATCAGCGTCAAAGAGTTTCCGGATATAGTCGAAAGATTTTCCAACAGTAATTGAAAGTAACGGCACAATATTTGACTTTTTTATTTTATTAATAGTTAGAACTTAAGCTCACCGGACAGGTTTCGCCTAATTGTTCTCGACAGCTCTTGAATAGTATATCTGTTGATCTCTAAATTTATAAAAGAACTATTCACTAAATAGCGGCTTAATACTTTTGTCACTTTAATTTAGGGTATTTATTAGGTTTGTTTATTGTTCGTCTTGTAAACAGTTTTACACATCTCAAAAATTGACGAATTGACGCTAATATTCGGAAATAATAGTTAATTCATCCTAAATTTTTCCAGATGAATCTGAATTATTGTATAAAAAACAATAAGTTATTGGTCATGCTCATAAATAGATTTGAAGCTGTTACTTTCCCGGTAATCACTAGGCATCAGACGGCAAAACTTATCGACAGACTTATCCACACTCAAATAGCTTTGGTTTGCTATGCAAATTTCACTTATCTTCCAGCTATATTTTTTGTACTTTGAGAAACCATTGAGATCATTGATTCTTTTACCCAGGAGCCGACCGACCATGCAAATGCAGTTTGCTGCACTCACTGAGATCAGGTAAATTTATAGGCATAAATTCAATTAAACGCAGAGAGACCTTGGGAAGTAACAATGTCAGGTGAAATGATTAATATAACCGCCAAAGATGGGGGCAGCTTTAGCGCCTATTGCGCCAAACCGGAGAGCGGCAACGGGCCAGGGATTGTTATGATCCAGGAAATTTTCGGTATTACCGACTGGATTAAAAAGATGGCGGACCGCTACGCCGAACAAGGGTATGTGGTGGTGGCACCGGATATGTTCTGGCGTTTTGACCCTGACTTCGTCGCCGATCCCAGTAAGCCCGAAGAACTTGAAAAAGCTTTTGAATATCTACAAACCGTTGACCATGACAACGCGGTCGAGGATATGGCTACGTCTTTGGCGGCGGTTAAAGCAATGCCCGAATGCAATGGCAAAGTTGGTGTCACCGGTTTTTGCTTCGGCGGTACGTTTACCTATCTCGCTGCCGCCCGCTTAGAAATTGATGCTGCCTCCGCCTATTATGGTACGCAAATCCATGAATATCTGGATGAAGGTAAGAACGTGACCTGCCCGATTATTTTCCATATGGGTGAGCAGGACGATACTTTTTCGGTTAAAGATCGCAACAAGATCCACGGCGCTTTGATCGGTAAGGAGAACGTCTCGATCTATATGTATGATGCGGGTCACGCGTTTGCCAATTCAGACCGGCCAGATGCTCATAATCTGGAAGCAGCAGAAGCAGCTCATGAGCGAAGTTTTAAACTATTTGATACCCTGAAATAGCAAGGAAAACACAATTCATGGCTGAATCTACGCCCGGCCCTTTGTCGGGTTTACGAGTTTTCGACCTTACGCGCGTGTTGGCAGGGCCAAGTTGTGTGCAAATTTTGGGTGACCTCGGCGCAGATGTGATCAAAGTTGAACGTCCCGGACAGGGCGATGACACACGCAAATTCGGCCCACCTTTTGTTAAAGACCAGGATGGCGATGAAACCACAGAATCGGGATATTATCTAAGCGCCAACCGCAATAAGCGCTCAATCAGTCTCGATCTCACCAGTGAGGAAGGCCAAAAACTGGCCCGAAGAATGATCGTTAAATGTGATATTCTGGTGGAGAATTTTAAGGTCGGTAATCTGGCAAAATACGGCTTGAGCTATGACGATCTAAAGGATGAGTTCCCAGGCCTCGTTTATTGCTCGATCACTGGCTTTGGTCAGACCGGCCCGATGGCGACTCAACCCGGCTACGATTTTATGGCCCAGGGTATGAGCGGCATGATGAGCATTACTGGCGAGAAAGGCGGTGTGCCGCAACGGGTCGGCGTGCCGATTGCCGACCTCACAGCAGGCCTCTGGGCAGCGATCTCGATCAACGCGGCGCTGCGCCACCGCGAAGTCACCGGTGAAGGACAGCTGATCGATATTTCGCTGCTGGATACCCAGGTCTCGACGCTTTCCATCCAGGGGCTGAATTATTTAACATCGGGTGAAGTGCCGGGACTGCTCGGCAATGCCCACCCCAATATCGTGCCTTATCAGGTATTTCCGACCACCGACGGAAATGTCATCATCTCAGTCGGTAATGACAGCCAATTTGAGCGTTTCTGCGACTTTATCGAACGTCCCAAACTGGCGACAGATGAACGCTTTAAAACCAATGACATGCGGGTGCGTAATCGTGACAAACTGACCGAAATCCTCAACGAGATCACAGCTCAAAAACCCTCTGATTATTGGCTAGAGGGACTGGACAAAATTAAAATCGCCAGTGGGCCAATCAACCGCATCGATCAAGTTTTTGCCGACCCACAAGTACAAGCCCGTAAGATGGAGATCGAGATGAACCACCCAGCTGCCGGCGATAAACCTGTATGCATGATCGGTAGCCCGATCAAAATGTCCGGTACACCGGTAAGCTACCGCCGCACCCCGCCAATGCTGGGCGAACATACCGAAGAAGTACTGGAAGAACTCCTCAGTCTCAGCGCCGATGATTGTGCGATGCTAAGAGACAAAGGCGTGATTTAGTAAATATGGGAGGCCTAAATGGTTCAACTGATTGAAAGCGATATTCAGACCAAGGAAGTGCTCGACTGGAAAGGGCTCCACTTGTTTCATTTTGCTAGTTCGTCTTGTTCGCAAAAGACCCGTGTTAGCCTCAATCTAAAAAACATTAATTGGCATTCTCACCTAGTGGATTTGGGAGCGAGCGAAAATTGCACTGAATACTATCTCGGCATAAATCCCCGGGGACTGGTGCCGACACTGGTGCATGACGGCGAAGTTCATATCGAAAGCAATGACATTCTCACTCTGCTGGATGAGCGGTTCCCAAATGTTAGATTGATACCATCGGGAATGGAAGATCAGGTTGCGGTGTTGCTTCACCACGAAGATGATCTGCATTTGGACCTTCGTACCCTCACCTTCCGCTTCACCCAACCGCGCGGCAAGGAGCCACGCTCAAAAAAGACGCTCAAGAATTACCGGGAACGAGGGTCCGGCACGGTTCGCGGCGAGCGTGATGCCCATAAAAACATTGAGATCAAGTTTTGGGAAACGGCAGCAGATACAGGGATCACCGACGAAGCTGTCAGGGTTTCCACTGGTCGGTTTAAGGCAGCACTTGATGAACTGAATGAACAATTGCAAAGCAGCAAAAATCTGCTCGGCGATGATATTACTTTGCTGGATATTGCCTGGGTAATTTACGTTAACCGGCTGGTCCATTGTGGCTATCCGCTCGAGCGCTTGCATCCAAACGTAAACGACTGGTTTTGGCCATTGCGCAATAGCCAGGATTTTGACCGCGAAATGCATGTGCCGCCCGAAGTTCAAAAGGCCGTCGACAAACGCCACGAAGAACAGCGAAAGTTAGGCACGACCTTAGCCGACGTGGCAGGGCTTTGATTTAAGCCTACAATCAGCGTCCACTACATTCCTGAAAATAGAGAATACCCAAATTACAAAAAGAGTCTGCTATTGATACGGTGGACAGCTCCCACCCGACGGCATGGCGATGTGCAAAAGTGTGGTTTTCATCAGCAACAGGGAAATAGGAGCGCTCTTCACCCTCTGGTAACTTATCTAGTCTTCCTTGCCCTGTCTGATACTTCATTAGGCATGACTACCGACGATCTGTCCCTGATGATATTTCTAGAAATATCATTCATAAATATATACATATTCTATGTGAATTTGATAAATAATCATAGGGTGTTTTATACTCAAAGAAATTAATTCGAATTATTAAAAAGTAATCTTAGGAGAATGAAACATGGCTAATTCAGCGGAGAATGTACAAGTCATTCAAAGAGGGAGGCATCTTGGTGCAGAGATCCAGGGTATTAATCTTACCCAACCGGTCGATGACTTGACATTTAAGGTTATTAAGGATGTTTTTGTTGAACATGAACTCATTGTTTTCCAAGATCAGCCAATAACTTCTGAGCAGCAGATTGGATTTGCTAAAAAATTTGGTGAACTTAGTGTACACCCCTTTTCACCAAATAGTGATGAAACTCCCGAATTAATTATTTTTGATAATGATGCCGATAATCCGCCTTTTGGGACCGATTGTTGGCACAGCGATGAAACGTTTCGCGCCGAACCACCCAAAGCGACTATGCTGCATGGATTAATTATCCCAGAGGTTGGTGGTGATACGATGTTTGCTAGCATGACTTCGGCCTATGAGGGACTAAGTGACCGAATGAAAAATTTTATATCTGGTCTTGAATGTATCCATGATTTTAAACCGTTCCGAGCACTTTTCAATAATGATGAGAAAGGCAAAGCCGATTTGCGGTATTTTGAAGATCGCTATCCTACAATTACCCATCCTGTAGTAAGAAAACACCCAGTATCAGGTAAACCTGTATTATTTGTTAATCCACAATTTTCTATTAGAATTAAAGGAATGAGTGAAGTAGAAAGTCGTAATTTATTAGATCAGTTGTTCGAACAGGCTAAAATACCTGAATTTCAGTATCGCCATTGTTGGGATGTCGATACCGTGGTTATTTGGGATAATCGTTCCACGCAACACTACGCCGTACACGATTATTTTCCTCAGCGCCGTAAACTTAACCGGGTAACTATCAAAGGTGGGAAAGTTCTCCCCTATACGGATGCTGCCGATACTCGATCTGTGCATAATAATAAGAGCCCGCTTCCGGATAGCCCGAAGGTTAAGCATGGTGGACATGTGCCTAAAAGACAACTCGAAAGAGAGCTTGAAAAGGTCAAAACTTGATAAGAAGGGCCATTTTTCAGCTATGATAGCTTGCCTAACCTTAGATGCCTCAAAACTTTCGTTGGATAAGCGGTACTTCATGGCATGTAGTGCTTCACACGCAGGTACTTTAGGACCGTATTAAACTGTCATTACCGAAGAACGTTTTCCTATTACGTTTCATTTCGGCTATCTGGGATCGTACAATACTGGACGGCACCGGTAAGTCCGTCACCCTCCCCAACACATTCGCCCGTAATCCTTGGGGCGTGAACCGCCATGCAAAGGGCCAGGCATTGAGGGCACTGGAGAGAGCCGGACTAATCGCCGTTGAAAGGCCGCTTCGCAGAGCAGCCTTTTTGAAAAAGTGTACCTGGTACGCTTTATTTCTTCTTTTTGTCTTCCTTGGGATCTTTAAGAACATCACTGTGTTTGCGGCTCATATAGCGGTATTTATGCGCCGGTAATTGGTAGACCCATTTAGAAACAACTTTATTGATCGCCGCCGCTTCTTTTTTGATTTTATCGCTGGCGTCTTCAGGTGTGCGGGCGGATAATTCAGCCCAAAACTCTTCACCGTTGTTAAGCTCAATCATTTTGACATCCATGATCAAGCCGTCATTGGTTTTGATCTCGGTCTTGATGGTTTTATCTGCAGGGAACTTTTTCTGGCCTTTAGCCATGACATCTTCGAGTTCGAGCTTATCCAAGCCGTCACCCATATTGTCGATATCCGATTGATACTCAACCACTCGATCAGCGGGCATATTATCAATTTTAAACTTATCTTGGCCTGCCCGGCTGACGATCATCTGCTGGCCATCCGGATGATTGACGGTGACATGCTGAATGCGCTTACCAGCTACGTTCAAGAATTCCGGTTTCACCCATTTATTGATGCTGCCAGGAATATCGAGACGGCCAGAAGCCAGCCAGGATTGCTCATCACCCGGTTTACGCACATAGCGACCCGTACTCGACGGTCCGGCAACATCAGCGTTAACCTTGCCGACAATCAGTTTGGCAAGATCACCTCCTTTACCTTTAACCGTCAGCAAAATTGATTTTGCCTTGTCCCCTTTGACGTCCTCAACTTGCAGTCGCGGATAAAGCTTCGGTTTTTTAGTCTTAGTTTCGCGGAGACGCAGCTCGGACAGACCTAACAGTAAATCGTTTAGCACCTCGTTCGATGCGACATAATTCTGGCGATCAGCCATCAGCCATTTTTCGCCATCACGCTTAACGGTAATCGTTTTTTTGGCGTCTTTCACTTCAATCGCCGTCACTTCGCCGACTTTATCGGCAAGCCCCGGCAATAGGAGTTTGTCCTCCAGGCCAACTTTGTGAACTGAATAGCGGGAGGCGATAGAAAAGCCCGCTGCCACAGCGACAATCGCCGTAATAATCGTAAATCCGATGAATGTTTTGGGATTCATAACTATCTTTACTCCATATTAGCCCTGGGCGGTTTGCTGTTTATAACGCTGGCGGCGAATGACCAACATAACCAGCGCAATAATGGCGATCACAACCGGTATGGTCCAAATGTTGAGAATTTTGAGCTGGGTATCCAATTTCTCAATATCTTTTCTAAGCGCTAACTGAACGTCACGCAATTGCTTGCGCACCGACAGCATCTCTGCGCGGAACTGCTTGAACGCTTTTTGCTGAGCCGAGGTTAAAATAATTTTTCCCTTACCCTTCCCTTCGACATTGAGACCCTGCAACTTGCCCTGCAGCTCTTTAAGCTTGCCGGACAATTGCTGTTCGGTCTGGCGATATTTATCTTCCGCCGCATTCTTAATGTCTTGAATTGTGTGGAACGGCCGCAAGGAAAGACCACGGCTACGCAGCGATATCAGTGCCTGACTGCCACCGAGATTTTCCAACGAGTTAACCAGGAAATCAGCATTGTTGGATACCGGAGAGGAGATTTTCTGACCGAAGAAATCCTGTTGCTGCAGCCAGAACCGTGACGTCAGTAAATCGCTATCCGCCATTACAATCATGTTCAAATCAGTTTTGGATTCGCCTAGATGCGGCGCCAGTTTAACCGGCTTTTTATCTCCATCACTTTCCTTGGCCTTTTTCTTCGCATCTTTTTTCGGTTTCGGCGGCCCGTCCGGGAAAGCAGACTTTACTTTGCCGCTAAACCGCGCGGCGATGGTATAGCTTTTATTCTCGGACTTAAATTGTTTGAGAATAGCTTCCGGGTTAATTTGACCCCTAACCAAATTAGCATCGATACGCTGCGAAATTTTGCTGGTTTGTAAAAGTGGAGTCATTTTAACGCTGGCGTCATTTTTGAGCGCCAATGTTCCTGCACTCGCCAAAGAAATTGCCGTTAATTGACCGGTGACAACATCATCATCATTCAAAGCGCGTTTGTCATAGATGCCCCAGGAGAGATAGTCCGCGATTACATCTTTACCGTTAACCGGCGCCTGGACGCGTATGGCCCGAGTGCGGTCGCCGACGAATTTATCTTCATCGTAGTCGATACCCCATACATCAAAGAGCTTTTTGAGCTCGGATGAGCCAGCTCCAGGAGGTGCCTGTGGTGTCATCCGTGCCGTTTCGTTCTGCGGATCGAGGAAAACCAAAAGACGACCACCGCGCATAACAAATTGATCAACCGCATACATCAGATCATCTTCGAGAATTTTTGGATGCACCATTAAAAGCACATCGATATCGTCACCGATTTTCTTAGTGGCGGAATCAATTGATTTGACCTCAAAGAACTGCGTAACCTGCGCCATGATCGGCCACGGCTTGTACTGCAACAGCGGATCAGCTTCGATCAACAGCGAGGTAATCAGGCCGACTTTTTTCTTCTTGGGTTGGGCCAATTCAAATACCAGACGGGTTAGATCATATTCGAGGAACTGCTCCCGCTGTGGATTAAAAAAAGGAATGTTTTTACGGTCATCCGTCGAGTTAACCGCGGCCATACCGAAATAGCCGAGCTCACCAGATTGATCGAGCGGCACACCTTGGATGCCAAACTTCACCGCTTCATCCTCTTCGACCGAAAAAGATACCGGATTGATGACTTTAAGATTTATCTTACCACCAGAAATCACTTGGAAATGCTCCAGCAGCTCCCTGACTCGCTTGAAGTAGTTGCCGTGGGCCGGGCTGATTTCGCCGAAAGTCGACGAGTAATACAGCCGGAAGGTAATTGGCTCATCAATTGTCTTGATAACCTCCTTGGTGCCATCAGACAGGGTGTAGAGTTTGTTTTCCGTTAAATCCAATTGCACCGACTGAATTTCAAGCGACGACCAAATATTAACAAAAAACAGGAATATTGCTGCGACAACCAAACCGGCAATCGTCAGCTTTTTACGATCCATGTTCTTTAATGCTTGCATGGTTCTAACCTCACGATCCTTTGGTTAAATCAATGACGGCGGCGTTGAAATAAAGGAAAACACCAATGATCGAGCCGAAGAAAACGACGTCTCTCAAATCGATCACGCCACGGATGATGGTATTGAAATGGGTTAAGAAGCTCATCGACGCTAGGGCTTCCAGCACAAATGAAGGTGCCCAGCCCTGGAAGAAGGATTGCACCAGTTCAACCCCACTCATCAGAAAAAGGAAGCAAACGACAGCCGTTAGGATAAAGGCAATCACTTGGTTTTTAGTAACCGCTGATAAGCAAGAGCCAATGGCGAGATAGCCGCCCGCCATCACGAGGCTGCCAAGATAGCTGGCAACAATCACACCATTATCCGGCGTACCAAGAAAATTTACCGTGATCCACAGCGGAAAAGTCAGTACCAAGGCAATTCCGATAAACACCCAAGCCGCTAGATACTTACCAATCACAACAACCCAGGTCGGCGTCGGTAAGGTGAGCAGTAACTCGACCGTTCCGGTTTTGCGTTCTTCAGCCCACAAGCGCATCGATACAGCTGGTATCAAAAACAAGTAAAGCCAGGGATGAAAGCTGAAAAATGACGCTAAATCCGCTTGGCCGCGTTCAAAAAAGGCACCCATAAAAAATGTCAGCGCGCCACTGAGCGCTAGAAAAATTACGATAAAGACATAAGCGAGCGGCGTCGAAAAATATGCACCTAACTCTCTTTTAATAATGACCCAACAATTACTCATTGCCCGGTAGTCTCCCAAAATTCTAATTAACAAGTGTGAGCCGGCGAAACACATCATCCAAATTGCCAGTTGATGACTGTTCCTTCAATTTTGCTGGAGTATCGTCGAAGACGATTTTACCCTCAGCGATGATAACGGCCCGCGTGCAAACTGCCTCGACTTCCTCAAGAATATGCGTTGAAATGATGATTGCTTTGTCAACGGCCATTTCTGAGATCAACTGGCGAACTTGATGTTTTTGATTTGGATCGAGCCCATCGGTCGGTTCATCAAGGATCAGCACTTCAGGGTCATGCAAAATCGCCTGGGCAAATCCGACGCGGCGTTTAAAACCTTTAGACAACGTATCAATCGGCCGGTTAATCACCGGCTGTAACTGCAATTTATCAATCGCATAGGCGACTTGCTTTTGCTTGGTATCGCCCGAAAGTCTGCGAATTTCAGCTATAAAGTTCAAAAAACTGATGGTGGTCATATCACCATAAAGCGGTGCACCTTCCGGTAAATAGCCAATTTTGGTTTTGGCTTCGAGCGCATGATTTTCTACATCGAAGCCGCAGACCGAAGCTTTGCCATTGGTTATCAGCAGATAACCGGTGACCATTTTCATTGTCGTTGATTTACCAGCGCCGTTCGGACCTAAAAAGCCCAAGACTTCGCCTTTTTTGACATCAAAAGAAATATTATCGACGGCCCTGAGCGGACCAAAATCTTTGGTCAGCCCGTCGATAGAAATCATGGTATCGCCTGTAGTCATCCCAGATGTTTCCCCATAATACTTTGTGTCTCGTTCACAATTTCAAACCACATAATTTTGTAATCCACACCAAAGCTCAAATAACTTTCGGACAAAATATCGTGTAGTAAAAGTGAGCGATAAAGAGGGGGAGCCGCTCTGTCAATCACTGACACACACGGCTCCCATCTTTATACGTTCAAACAGCTTTACATCATGCCGCCCATACCGCCCATGCCGCCCATATCGGGCATCGC
>CAJWIB010000063.1 GCA_913041095.1 uncultured Rhodospirillaceae bacterium
TCCTACCATTCATCGCATGTTGCAGCATCTTCCGGACCTTTCATATCCGTTAAAATGATTACCAGCATCACCTAAACAGGAAATGAGGCAACACTACGTAAATTCTATGGCGGAAAAACTTAATAAAGTGTTGAATCTGCAGGAAGTAATTAAATTAATAGGGCTGACCCAGCTAACTAGTTCAAATATAGTTTAACCCACTATTTTATTTATCTTAATTGCGCTTGCGGTTTGGGGTTGTTAAATCACCACTCACATTCCTTTAAAAATAGCCCAAAATGCTGTCTGGGAACACCATTAAACTTGCGCATGTTACGCTTGGCCTGATTCCAAAAATTCTCTATTCCGTTGATATGATTTTTCTTGTCTGCAAATAGCTTGGAATGGTTGATGCGGAAGAGCTTGAAGTCTGAGACATTCAGCACGTTATAGCCCCGCCAACTATCGGAATAAATAATACTGTCCGATGGCCACCGCAAAATCCTGCGCCAGCTTCCTAAATCAAACCAAGTTCTCTAAGTTCCGCCTTCATTTCAGGGGGCATGTCGGCAGCAACTGCTGAAACTGCACCTGCCGGCAGATCAATCGGTGCATCTTCAGGTTTAAGATAACGCCAGCCCTGAAAGGCTTTTTGCCGCCGGGGCTCAAGCAGAGTATGGTGCGGTTCTAGTTCAATCGCGCAAAATTTGCGCCCTTCATCGTTGGTCCCCTGCTCTATCCCAATTATTTTCTGACGAACTCGGATCAGGTGTTTAACCACCCAATAAATTGAACCGCCATCGATCAATTTATCGGTTTGGCGCGGGACATTACGGGTATAGGTGAAAAGACGTTTTCCCTTGGTTGACGCCATGCGTTCGGCTTGAATTTCTGAAAGGTGGGCAATGCTCTCGATACGCACGGCCATACGTAAAAGGTGAACGGTCATTGATGTCGTATTCCGGGATATTGTTTTATTAGAGTGAGTTTAACACCTAGCACTCAGATGCGGCAGTGTCTAATCCGTATTAATCTATATTAGTTTTCGCGGAATGTCGCGCATTGCGTAAAATAACATCAACCACAGGCACAGCGGCGTCATCTAGCCCGTCAATAGGATAAATTTCATGGATCAATCCGAAGTGCTTTGCTTCATACACATCAAATGTCTCCGCTTTCTGCGTATAGCGCCGAACCTGGCGCACACCAATGGCGCTGATAACTTACGACAATATCAGTGCTGACGTTATGCCAATGCGCACTTCGGAAATGGCAAAGCGGGCATCTTCCGAAGCAATGGCGATATCGCATCCGGCGACGTAACCGATAACATCACCAAAACAGGTATTTTGCACTAAGGCGATAGTCGATATTGGCAATGAAAACAGTCTTCGCACAGCCCCCGCACCTAAATCAGCAACGCGTTTTTTCTCAGCCTCACCGGTGACCGCCAGATCTTTAAACCAGTTTATATCGGCCCCGGTAGAAAAATGTTTTCCAGTTCCCCATAAGATCACGGCGCGAATATTTTCGTTCGCTTCAGTCTCTCCCAAAATCGTCTCTAAACTGGTGAGCAGTTCCTCATTATATCCGTTGAAAACAGCCGGCGATTGAGCATAATATTCGCAATTCCGTTATTATTTATTTCTTTTAAAACAACAGATTATGATATTTAGCTAACCTTATATATTAATTTACTAACAGCCTTTTTTAAGCCATAAATCCATCATCTCGAGACAGTCACTGCCCCAGAAAGGCTCGCTGCCAATAAAGAAAAATGGTGAGCCACAAACATTCCGCTCAATCGCGTCTGCGGTAACGTCTTTGAGCTTTTGTTTGTAGTTTTCGTCCCCCATAGCGGCCAAACTATCAGTTTTAGCAAATCTCAATTCAGCCGCCATACCGGCGATAACTTCCTTCGACCGGATATCAATACCTTTGGCAAAATATTCCTGATAAGCGGCCAGTGCAAATTTATTCGCGAGCTCGATATCTTGATCATCAATCCAGTAAAAAACTCGCCCGGCTGTCTTGGTGGCGATCGAAAATTTTTCCGGCAGCGTCCATTGGACATCGCAAAGCCGGTCTATCCGCGCTAGATTATAGCTTGAATAGTCCCATTTTAGGGCTTGCTCCTTCAGTGGTCGTGGCCGTTCACCTGAAACATCGCACCTAATAAAAACGACCGCCAGATCACTTCTCTGTCATGCTTATCCCCAAGTTCTTCGATGCGATGGGTCGCAACGTAAGCGTAGGGTGAGAAGGAATCAAATAGAAACTCAATTGGATCAGCCATTTTCCAGAATTCTCCTACCAATCAATCGATGAACCGTCATAGCTAATATTTCTGCCGGTATCGGCAGTCGTTAAATTGTCTATGACAGAACGCATACCTGCAACACTTTCAACCGGGTCGACGGCCGCATTGGGACCCCCCATATCCGTTTGTGCCCAGCCCGGATGCAGCACCACAGTCGTTATGCCCCGTCCTACTAAATCAACTGACATTGACTTATTTATGGCGTTGAGCGCCGCTTTGGTTGACCGGTAAGTATATTGCTGGCCCTCATCGTTTTCACCAATACTGCCAAGACGGCTGGAAATCGAGACGATGAGTTTCTTATCTGAATTTGCCACCTGTTCAACAAAACATTCAGCCATTTTAAGCGGTGCCTGGGTATTGACCCGAAAAACGTCAAACCAATCCTCATAATCGGTCTCACCGAAGGCGACTGCGCGTGAACCGTAAAGCCCAGCATTGTTTAGCAATAGATCGATCTTCTCGGCACGTAATATTCGGGAAACGGTTTCGATTGCCAGATAATCTGTTACATCCAAGGGCAGCACTTGAATTTCACCAGCTATGGTATTTAACTCCGTCGCGTTTTGTGGATCGCGGCAGGTTGCAAGAACTTTCCAGCCAGCAGCTGCATATTGACGGGTAAATTCAAGCCCCAGCCCCCGATTAGCCCCGGTTATTAAAACTGTAGACATATTTCCCTAAATTAATTCACCCGCTCAATGGCAATCGCCGTGCCTTCACCGCCACCAATACAAAGCGACGCAACACCTTTGGTCTTATCGTATTTTTCCAATGCATTCAAAAGTGTCACGATAATACGTGCACCGGACGCACCTACCGGATGACCCAACGAGCAGGCACCACCATGAACATTTACTTTGTCGTGGGAAATACCCAAATCCTGCATGGCAGCCATGGTAACTACCGCAAAGGCTTCATTGATTTCGTAAAAGTCAACGTCATCCTTGTCCCAGCCGGTTTTCTCGAGAACTTTTTTAATCGCTCCGATTGGCGCGGTCGTAAACCATTCCGGTTCCTGTGCATGAGTGGTATGAGCAAGAATGACTGCAAGCGGTTTTAAGCCACGCTTTTCAGATTCCGATTGCCGCATCAGTATAAGCGCTGCCGCACCATCTGAAATTGAACTTGAATTTGCTGCCGTTACAGTACCATCCTTGGCAAAAGCCGGACGCAAATTAGGAATTTTCTCCGGTATCGCGTTACCCGGCTGTTCATCGATTTCAACCACCGTTTCACCATTCCGGGATTTTACCGTCACCGGGACAATTTCTTTGGCAAAAGTTCCATCTTCCGTGGCCTTGCGGGCGCGTTCCAGCGAAGTAATAGCAAAGGCGTCCTGAGATTCTCGGGTAAACTGATAGCTTTGAGCTGTCGCTTCGGCATAAGCTCCCATCAATTTTCCCGACTCATAAGCATCTTCCAGCCCGTCTAAAAACATATGATCTTTGACTTCGCCGTGGCCCATCCGCATACCGGTTCGGGCATCCGGCAGGATATAAGGAGCATTGCTCATGCTTTCCATGCCGCCGGCAACCATCACATCATGCGAACCGGCGAGAATATTATCGTGCGCGAACATAGTCGCTTTCATGCCGGAGCCGCACATTTTATTGATAGTAGTCGCGCCTATATCTTTGGGTACGCCGGCGCCAATCGCAGCTTGCCGAGCAGGTGCCTGCCCTTGACCGGCAGGTAAAACAACGCCCATGACAACGTCATCGACATCTTTAGCTTTAATGCCGGCGCGGTTAATCGCCTCGGCGATAGCGGCGGCACCCAATTCAGGAGCGGAAACAGTACCAAAATCACCGCCGAGTCCTCCCATCGGAGTACGAGCGGCACCAACAATTACAACAGGATCTGAGATCATTTTTGAATCTCTTTTCGATTAATTAAAGTTTGTGGTGATTGTAGCGTTCAATTTGTTTGGCACCAGAACAAATGTTAGGTTGACTAGAATAATTGGTATAAAAAGTATATCGTCGAAAGTCCGATAATACCGCGAGCCAGATAGCCCCAACCGCGCCAATCTGCATTAAATGCACAGCGCCAAACACCAACGGCCGAATAAACTGCGTAGCTAGCCAAAATTATAACACCGGGAATTTCGGGCATAATACCGAATTCGATGAGATTTAGCACCAGCGTCCAAAATAGCCAGCCACCAACCACACCCATCAGCCAATAGGATTGCCAAAGGCGCGCCTGCCCTTGCCAATGGCGGAAGATGAGGTGGCGGCGCTTTATTGCTATTTCCGGTTTGGCGTCCATCCGGAACCTTTACACCAGAAAACCAGAAAGGTCATGACTTAGGAGGTGTCAGTTCCAGCATCCTTGCAGAATCTAACCACAGTGACCCAAAAAGCGTCGTCAAGCAGAGCCCAGAGCTTCAAAATTGGTCAGGAAGTCGGCCGGCCGTTCAACAACTCGGTGAACGCCATGGCGGATATGGCGTTACAGATGAAGACTATTCCACCTTCGCCCGAGCTCTCCTATGGACGTTAGAGTAAAGTACTGCCATCGGTGAAGTCTCCTCCAATATTGATGGCGTCACCAAAGCGTCCTCTGAAACCGGTCAGTCTACAATCGATTGGATGTCGCACGGGAACTTTCCCAACTGTCGGAAAGTCTTGGGGCTCAGGTTGACGGTTTCCTCACCGAAATTCGTCAAATGTAATATATTTCCTGTTAACTCGCATCGTTACGGTTGGCCTTTCTTGGCCGCCCTTTTTTGTTTAGCACAAATTTTGATGTTTCGCTCACTCCCGTTCCAGGCTAACCTGAATTCAAATCAAAGAAACATGAAAAAAACGAGCCTCACAGTGAGCAATAATAACGACAAAAAAGAAAGTTTCAGGGACGGTAATTCCAAAGCGCCGAAGCGTAAACGTGGTAAATACGGTTTCATCCGCAAGCGTAAGCCTCGCATGTATAGCGCCCTAGATCTCGGCACCAACAATTGCCGCCTGCTGATCGCCCACCCGATTGGACAAGGCTTTCGTGTCGCAACCTCCTTTTCCAGCATTGTGCGATTGGGTGAAGGGCTTACCGAGAGTGGCCGTCTGGCTGATGATGCGATGGACCGAACGATTTCCGCACTTTCAATTTGTGCCGATAAGCTAAAGTTGTTTGACGTTGCGCAATCTCGTAATATTGCCACTGAAGCCTGTCGCCGGGCGGCCAACTGTGACGACTTTCTGGCTCGCGTCGCCCAAGAAACCCATCTCAATTTTGAAACCATTTCAAGCGACGAAGAGGCTCGCCTGGCGCTGAAAGGCTGCCAGAGCCTGCTCAATGCCACAATTCCCTTTGCGCTGGTTTTTGATATTGGCGGTGGCAGTACGGAAATCGTTTGGGCCAAGCAAAAGCCAGAAAAAGAAGAGTCAGAATTCGCCAATTTTAAAATTTTGGATGTTTTATCCCTGCCGCTGGGTGTTGTCACGCTGGCTGAGGAATGCGGTATCTATGAGATAAACTACGATTGTTATCAAAAAATGGTGCGGGATATTGCCGAACAACTTCCGGCGTTTTGCGAACGCAATAATATCAAGCAGGAAGTTACCGCCAACAATGTTCAAATGTTAGGCACATCAGGAACGGTTACAACTTTGGGCGCGGTGCATTTGGGGTTAGATCAATATAATAGGTTATTGATCGATGGCCTCGACCTTACCTTCAATGATCTCAACAATGCTACTAACAAATTGACCAAACTCGATTATGACGGACGCTCTGAAATACCCTGCATTGGTAATGAACGGGCCGAACTGGTTATTCCCGGCTGCGCAATTTTGGAAGCCATTTGCCAGACTTGGCCAGTTGGCCAGCTACGGGTTGCCGATCGGGGTTTGCGTGAAGGTATGCTGCTCGAGTTGATGATCAATAATGGTGTGCCGGTGTTAGGTAATCCAGCCGCCAATTATCAACACAACGCAGAAATCAGGCCAGCTCAGTGAGCAAAAAGCCTGGAGGCACGAATCCCAGAGCAAAAAAGCAGTCTTCCGGCAATAAATCAGGCCGGGGCGGGCGTGACCTTAAAGTTCGAGTCAAAACCGCAAAGGGACGTAAAGGTTCGTCAACACGCTGGCTCCAGCGGCAATTAAATGATCCTTATGTAGCCGCCGCGAAGCGTGCCGGATTGCGATCGCGGGCGGCTTTCAAACTTGAAGAGCTTGACGATAAATTTAAATTCCTCAAACCTAATATGCGTATCATTGAGTTGGGAGCCGCACCCGGCGGCTGGACCCAAGTCCTGGTGAGCCGAGTCGGCACAGAAAAGCCGGACTCGAAAGCCAAGATCATCGCCATTGATTTAACCGAAATGGACTCGTTGCCGGGCGCCAAAGTCGTACTGCTGGATTTTATGGACGACGAAGCGCCGGAAATTATAAAAAAAACTTTAGGTGGTCCGGCTGATGCCGTGCTTAGCGATATGGCGCCAAAAATCACCGGTCATCCAAAAACCGATCATCTCCGTGTCATGGGCTTGGTCGAAGCCGCTTATAAATTTGCCACAGAAGTGCTCGCCCCAGGGGGTTGTTTTGTCTCGAAGGTCTTTCAAGGCGGCACGGAACAGACCTTGCTGGCTGACATGAAACGCACATTCGCCAAAGTCCACCATGCCAAGCCTCCATCGAGCCGCAACGAGTCGGCGGAAATGTTTGTTGTCGCCCAAAACTATCGCGGTGGAAACACCGATTAAGCCGACAAACGGTTAGTTTTAATAACTTTTCCAATTCTCCACATAGCGACTTGGCTTTATAGACTTTCTCTGTATGATGCGTTGCCAACTCAAGAAGTGGAGATGGCATGGAAATCCTCGATGGCCTTACCTTTGACGATGTATTGCTTGAACCTGCAGCATCGGATGTCTTGCCAGCCCATACCAACACACAGACTAGGCTGACCAAATCGATTGAGCTTGGTATTCCGCTGTTATCAGCTGCCATGGATACTGTGACCGAAAGCGCGCTGGCGATCGCCATGGCGCAAGCCGGTGGCATGGGAGTGATCCACAAAAATCTTGAGGCTGATGAACAAGCCGCCGAAATTAAGAAGGTAAAAAAATTCGAATCCGGTATGGTGGTTAATCCAATAACCATCGAACCCAATGCGACACTCTCCGACGCTCAGGCGCTGATGGATCACAACGGTTTTTCCGGTTTTCCGGTGGTCGAAGAAGGCGACAGTAAACTGGTCGGCATCCTGACCAACCGCGATGTTCGCTTTGCCACCGAACCCAAACAAAAAGTCTATGAACTCATGACCCGCCACAGTGACGACAAGCCGCTGGTGACGGTTGAAGAGGGTGTTGATTTAGAAGAAGCCAAACGCCTTCTCCATCAACACCGGATCGAAAAACTAGTTGTCGTTGATGATAATTTCGCCTGTGTTGGACTGATCACAGTTAAGGATATGGAAAAAGCACAAGCCTTCCCGGATGCTTGCAAGGACGAAAAAGGCCGCTTGCGGGTCGCTGCAGCTACCGGCGTCGGCAACGCTGGATTGGCTCGCGCCGAGCAATTACTCGATGCCGAGGTTGATGTGATTGTCGTCGATACTGCGCACGGTCATTCCGCCGGCGTTTTAAGCGCTGTTGAAAAGATTAAAAAACTCAGCAACTACTGTCAGGTTCTAGCCGGTAATATTGCGACGGCAGATGGTGCCAAAGCTTTGATCGGTGCTGGCGCAGATTCTGTCAAAGTCGGTATTGGTCCTGGCACTATCTGCACCACAAGAATGATTGCTGGTGTCGGCATGCCGCAATTCTCCGCTGTCTTTGAGGCCGCCGAAATTTGTAAAAAAGCTGGCATTCCCGTGGTTGCTGATGGCGGTATTAAATATTCTGGTGATATCGCCAAAGCCATTGCTGCCGGTGCTGATTGTGTCATGATCGGCTCACTTTTTGCCGGCACTGAAGAAAGCCCGGGCGAAGTCTTTCTCTACCAAGGACGCTCCTATAAATCTTATCGCGGCATGGGCTCGCTTGGCGCCATGGCCCGGGGCTCGGCTGATCGTTATTTCCAGGAAGAAGTTTCCGATAATCTCAAATATGTGCCTGAAGGTGTCGAAGGCCGGGTGCCCTACAAAGGTCCGGTCACCAACGTTATTCACCAGATGGTCGGCGGCTTGCAGTCATCAATGGGCTATACCGGCAATGCGACAATTGCCGATATGCAACAAAACTGCAAAATCCGCAAAATCACCGCGGCCGGCTTGCGCGAAAGCCATGTCCATGACGTCACCATCACCCGCGAAACACCGAATTACCGTGTGGATGACTAAGACATGACACAACTATGACTCCGGGGGCGCGGATTGCAGCGGCCATTGTTATCCTCGAAAAAGTGGAGCGCTCCAACTCATCAGCAGATGACGTGGTGTCTTCTTATCTGCGCGGGCGGCGCTACATTGGCTCGAAAGACCGGCGTGCCATCACCGGCCGGGTGTTTGATATCCTGCGGCGGCAAGCCCGGCTTGATTGGCATACAGAAACTCCGTCACCGCGATCGCGAGTAATTGCCGACTTAAAATTGAATGATATGCAATCGAAAGACACCATCAGCACTTTGTTTGATGGTAAAGGTTACGCGCCGAGCACACTGACCGTGGACGAAACGGCGCTGCTTGATAAGCTTAGCGATCATTCTTTTGACGACGCAGAATACCCCGCTGCCGTTGCCGCTGAACTGCCGGACTGGCTCACCGAGATTTTGGTAGCACAATGGAAGGATAAATTTGTCGAAGAGGCGGCGGCTCTAAATCGGCCGGCTTCGCTCGATCTCCGGGTAAATATGCTTAAAGGCAATTGCGCGCGGGCGCTTCAAGTCCTGCAAAAAGATCAGATCGAAGCCGAGCCGACTGCCTTTTCACCGCTGGGGCTGCGCCTGAAAGGTCGGGTTAATTTGCAAGCCTCAGAAGCCTTCAAAGGCGGCTTTATTGAGATTCAGGATGAAGGCTCGCAAATCATAGCTGCCTTGGTCGATACCAAGGCAGCTATGAAAACCATCGATCTTTGCGCCGGTGGTGGCGGCAAGACCTTGGCGCTCGGTGCGGCGATGAAAGATGGCGGCCCGCTGATCGCCTGCGATTTGGATGAAGACCGGCTTAAAAAGATGAAACCAAGGCTGCACCGCAGCGGTGTCTCCAATGTTACCCTTCATCATATTACTGGCGATGACGATCCTTGGTTTAGCGAACACGCAGCGACAAGTGAGAGGGTTCTGGCTGATGTCCCCTGCTCCGGCTCTGGGACCTGGCGGCGGGCACCGACGCAAAAATGGCTGCTGGCACCGGAACGCCTCGAAGAATTGGTAGCGCTGCAACAGAAAATCATGACCCAGGCCGCTGATCTCGTCATCCCGGGAGGCCGTTTGATTTATGCCACCTGTTCGGTGCTGCCAAGTGAAAACGAAGATCAAATCACTTGGTTCTTGCAAAGCCATCCGGATTTTAAAGCGCTGCCAGTGCCCAAAATTTGGCAGACTGCCGTTGGCACGGATTGTCCAGCCACTGATTCCATTGGAGACACTTACCTTTCCTTAACCCCGGCGCGGCATGATACTGATGGATTTTTCGCTGCTGTGTTGGAGAAAACCCATCACTAGAATACGCCCCGCCAAAGAAGAAGACGTTCAGGCCATTGCTTATGTCTATGTAGAGACCTGGCGCTCGACCTATGCCGGTATTTTGCCTGATAAAGTCCTGGTCGAGATGTCACCGGAGCGCCAAATGGTGATGTGGGCCCGGGCCATTCGCCATGCCGATGGTCCGGCCGAAGAAAAAATTCTCGTCCTTGAAGATGATGATGGCACGGTGATCGGCGTCGGCAGTGCCGGCTTTAACCGCGACCGCGCCTGCACCTATGGCGGCGAAGTTTATACGCTTTACGTTCATCCTGATCACCAAAACCAGGGACATGGCGAGCATCTCTTGGCTGGTCTGTTCGATCTGATGATCGCCCAAAGCTACGATGCCGCCGTGATCTGGGTGCTGAGTCTCAATCCGTCGCGGTTTTTTTATGAAGTAATGGGCGGCAAGCGGGTCGGCGAACGTGAGGAAAAACTCTGGGGCACAATCCTCAGCGAAAACGCCTATGGCTGGGAGGATTTAGAAGCAGCGCTCGAGAGCGGCAGGCCAAGGTTGGGGTAGAAGGAATTAAGGGGACAACTTACTTAATTATTTAACAGCTGCATATTGATAATAATTTAGGGGCTGACCCATCTAACGCCATTTAGGTGTTATCATGGGGGTAATAAGAAAGAGCCAATTAAGCAAATCCAAACAAGATCATGTGAACGAACATTTTGTTGCTGGAGCCACGGCCCGGTGTGCTGTTAATCTCTGCAACAAAGACCCCGGTTATGAAATTGATCTTTACGTCAAAGCGCATAT
>CAJWIB010000064.1 GCA_913041095.1 uncultured Rhodospirillaceae bacterium
TTAATACCTGATGGTTCGGTTCGCTTAAACGTGCGAGGAGCACCCGAAGAACCTGAGGCGGTTGCCATATCAGCATTAAAATGATCGAAGTTTGCTTTCGGTGATTGGGGTACAAACTTGCTAGGTGAGTTCACTGCTACCACCACCAAGAATGCCGTGCAGAGGCTCATAAGACCAACAATCGTCCGCTCAAAAGTCATCATTTTCTGTTTAATCGCTCCACCAATATTACCAAACTCTTTGTTTTTGGCACTTTTCTCAATCGCCAAAAACTTCCCGCCAAAAACGGTTTTTTTAACCTTGTTGCGGAACCTTGACCGGTGCCGGATATTACCTAAAATGTAGGTCTTGTAACCAGTCGTTATTTTAGTTTTTTCATAATCAAAAAATAGCCTTCAAAGGCAAGGGTTTAGTCCCCATCGTTCTGGTGCCAGTTGAACAAGGGAAACTCCTAGTGTGCTATTATGGCAACAGTTTGGTGCGAATCGGGCATTTAGTCATAATCGGTCGATCTCAACTCACGGTCTAAGAAACCCTACGGCATCATATACTTCGGCGAGAATCGGTTCGGCGATTGCCTTCGCACGTTCTGAGCCATCCTTGAGAACGTTATTGAGATATCCTGGGTCGGCAACCAGCCGCGCCATTTCATTAGCGATCGGTCCGAGCACGGCAACCGCTACTTCGGTCAGCGTCTCCTTGAAAGCCGAGAATTGCTGGCCTTCAAACTCAATGCACACCTCGGTGAGGGTCTTATCTGACAGCGCCGCATAAATGCCCATCAAATTCGCCGCCTCAGGACGGCCTTCCAATCCTTTTGGCTCGCTCGGCAATAATTCTGAATCTGATTTCGCCTTTTTTATTTTGCGGGCGATCTCATCCGGCCCATCGGTCATATTGATACGCGAGTTTTCCGACGGATCGGACTTACTCATCTTGTTGGCGCCATCCCTGAGCGACATTACCCGGGTACCTTCACCAAAGATCAAAGGTTCGGTCAAAGGAAACAGTTCAACTCCAAAATCATTGTTGAATTTCTGCGCAATATCACGGGTCAATTCCAAATGCTGTTTCTGATCTTCGCCCACTGGTACGTGGGTTGCCTTATAGAGGAGAATGTCGGCCGCCATGAGATTGGGGTAGGCATAAAGGCCTACCGAAGCATTTTCCCGGTTCTTACCCGCTTTATCCTTGAACTGGGTCATCCGGTTCAACCAGCCCAGACGAGCCACACAATTGAAGATCCAGGCGAGTTCGGCATGGGCCGGTACGGCACTCTGGTTGAAAATTACATTGTTTTTTGGATCAAGCCCAGCAGCGATCAGGCCGGCTGTTACCTCACGCGTCGCCGGAGTCAGAAGCTCGGGCTCCTGCCACATGGTGATTGCATGCATATCGACGATGCAATAAATGCATTCGTAATCGTGTTGCAATGCAACCCAATTGCGCAAAGCGCCGAGATAGTTACCCAAATGTAGATCACCGGTTGGTTGCACGCCTGAAAAAATACGGCTCATAATTCGTTTCTGCCTAAATAAATTATGTTTATTTTAACTCATGAATTTGAAGTGCGGTGTTATGGCGGCGCGAGACGCTTAGGTCAAGTTGATTTGCGCGGTAAAATTCGTGTGAGATCGTCACGGCTGGCCGCGCCAAACAGCAAAGACAAGCCGCCATAGACAACCAGCCCGCCGCTGACGAGGAGTGCAACGGCGATAATATTTGATATTAGGCTCTGACCAGGCAGATCAGCCAGGGCTACGGCGCCATAAAAGACGGTTCCGCCCATGACCAGACTGGTGGCTATCATCCGGGGCGTGCGGTTGAGAAGGCGCCGATCAAATACCAAATGTCCGCGTCTTATTAGAACAAAAGCGAGGATTAAAGCATTGCACCAGGCTGACACCGACGTCGCCATGGCAATACCCAAATGTTTAAACGGTCCCATCAAAATTAAATTCAAACCCAAATTTACGGCCAAGGCAAAAACTGCAATCTTAACCGGTGTTGCCGTATCTTCGCGGGCGAAATAACCGGGTGCCAAGGCTTTCACCAGCACATAAGCCGGCAGACCAGTGGCATAAATCGCCAGTGCCCCGGCAGTGGCTTTAACCGAGGTCGCATCAAATGCTCCGCGCTCAAACAACACCGAAATGATGGGTTCAGCTATCACCACCAGCGCCACCGCCGCCGGCAGGGTCAGGAACAGCGAAAACTCGATGGCGCGGTTTTGGCTTGCTGTCGCCGCGGCTTCGTCACCGCTCCTCAACTGGCGTGACATTAAAGGTAATAGCGCCGTGCCCACGGCGACACCGACGACGCCTAAGGGCAACTGATTAACCCGGTCGGCAAAGAACAAATAGGAGATTGAGCCGGCCGGTAAAAGAGACGCAATAATAGTGTCGATCAGTAGGCTGACCTGATAAACTCCAGCGCCGATGGCAACCGGTACAATGCGGCGGGTCATCTTCCTGACATCCGGCGTCAGGCGCGGCCGGATCAAGCGCAGCCAGATACCTGCCCGCCCGCAATGTATCAACAACCAAAAAAACTGCACCATACCGGCAATCGATACACCCCAGGCCAAGGCATGGCCCGGCGTCGGCGTATGGCGCGCCAATAGTGTCACGGCACCGATCAAGCAAATATTAAGTAAAATCGGTGTCGCCGCTGCGGCAGCAAAGCGGCTCAAGGAATTCAGCACCCCCGCCATCAAAGACGCCAGGGAAATAAACAGTAGATAGGGAAAAGTAATACGGGTAAGCAAGACCGCCAAATCAAACTGCGCTGGGTTACCAATAAAGCCCGGAGCAAAGCCCAGCATGACATAAGGCATGGCAATTTGGATCAGCACGACAAAGATCAGCACCGACCACAGCAGCACCGCCAAAGCCTGCTCGGCAAAAAATTGGGCCATTAATTTGCCATCGCTTTCCAGCAACCCGGTGAATTGCGGCACGAAAGCCGCATTAAACGCCCCCTCGGCAAACAGGCGGCGGAACAGATTGGGAAATTTAAAGGCAACAAAAAAGGCATCAGCGATCAGCCCGGTACCCAAGATCGCCGCGATAAGGATATCGCGGATGAACCCTAAGATACGGCTCAGCATGGTAAAGCTGCCGACCGTCGCGATTGAGCGGAGAAGTGCCATGCAAAAGGTCTAGACCATACTGGTTAAAGAAAGACTGCTAAAAGACTTAAATTAAACGAAGACTGGTGCCAAAATATACCCAATTTTTCTATGATTGTAGGGGTTTCTCCCTGGAAAACTCAATTGTCGACTTTTTTATCAACGCTTCTGTTTCCCGAATTCCGGAACCGGTCTTCAAGTATTATTATCGCCATAAATTGGGCAGGATTAAGGCGGACTTATTCCGCCACCTCATATTTTCTCTCGCTCACCGACTCGACGGCTTTTAAGAGCTTTTGCCGGATTTGAGCAAGTTTAACGTCGTTGTTAATTTTCAGGCCAAAGATGTCTTTGACATAGAAAGTGTCGACGACGTGTTCGCCATAGGTGGTGATATGGGCTGAGGTGATTTTAAGATTGAGCGCCGTTAGCGCTGCGGTCACGTCATACAAGAAGCCAACCCGGTCACGGCCGTTTACTTCGATCACCGTATCAGTGGTGCTGGCGGCGTTGTCGACGATGATCCGAGGCGCAACACTGAACAGCTCTTCTTTTTTCATCAAGCCGCTTTTGGCCGCTTTGTCGAGCTCTTTATCGAGGTTCAGCTTGCCGGCCAGCGTCTCTTCAATGCGGGAGCGCAGGCGAGCCAACTGGTGCGGATGATTGTAAGCCTGATTGTTTATATCCAGGATCGAAAAACTATCCAGTACCATACCATCGGACATGGTGACGATCTTGGCATCCATGATCGAGGCGCCGGAAAGTGCAACCGCACCGGCGATCTGCGAAAAGATGCCTGGATGATCCGGTGTATAAACGGTAATTTCAGTATATTCAAACTCGTCATCAATCCGAATATCGATATGCAAATTAAGGTCCTGGGCTTTCGCTTCATGCACGATCTCGGCATGACGTTGATGCACATCAGTATCATAGGCCAGCCAGTAGGACGGATAGCCGGTTGAGATAAAGTCTCTCAGTTCCTGGGCGTCCCAACTGCTTAAAGCCGTACGGAGATTATCTTTAGCATGGTCAATCCTGGCCTGACGATTATCGGCGACCATATCACCGGACATAACTTCCAGGGCGCGCTGATAAAGCCCCCGCAGCAAGCCCGATTTCCAGGAATTCCAGGTTTTGGGACCGACGGCGCGGATATCGGCAACTGTCAGCAACGTCATCAGGCGCAGGCGCTCGACCGATTTGACCACTTCGACAAAATCATTAATTGTTTTGGGATCATCAATATCACGCTTGAAAGCGATATCGCTCATCAGCAAATGATGCCAGATGAGCCAGGCCACGGTCTCGGTTTCTTCTGCCGTCAGGCCAAAACGCGGGCACAGCGTTAACGCCACTTCGGCGCCAAGTTCCGAGTGATCGCCACCCCTACCTTTGGCAATATCATGCAACAAAACCGCAACATAAAGCGCACGCCGGGACTGAATCTCAGCGATCGCTTGACTGGTATTGGGCATATCTTCGGTGTAGGATCCGGCTTCGATACGGGACAATATGCCGATGGCACGGATCGTATGTTCATCGACCGTGTAGGTGTGATACATATCGTACTGCATCTGAGCGACAACGCGGCCAAATTCTGGTATAAATTTACCCAAGACGTCAGCTTCATTCATCCGCTTGAGCGATAATTCCGGATTTTTCGTCGAAGTCAGGATATTGATAAATAGACGATTGGCTTCGGGATCATCGCGAAAATCTTTATTGATCAATTTAAGATCGCGGTAAATGCGCCGCAATGCTTCCGGATGAATATCAAGGTCATGCTCCTGGGCTTGATGAAAAATTTTAATCAATTTGAGCGGATCATCTTTGAAGGTGTTTTTATCTTCGAGCATGATCCGGCCTTTATCATCGACAAAGCCGTCCAATTTGGCACGGCGGCGTGGTAAGCCGGGGAAGCGGAAAAATGCGCGTTTTTTCTGCTGTTCTTCAAGCACCGCACACAGTACGCGGGTCAGATCACCAACGTCTTTGGCGATTAGGAAATAGTGTTTCATGAACCGCTCGACGCCGGACGAGCCCGCGCGGTCATTATATTCCATACGCTCGCCAATCACTTTCTGCACATCAAAGGAGACGCGTTCTTCGGCCCGTCTGGTCAAATAATGGATATGACAACGCACCGTCCACAGAAAATCGCAAGCCTTGCGATAACGTGAGATATCTTGCTTGGTGAATACTTTGAGCGGCACCAGTTCTTCAACTTCATCGACTTGATACAGATAGCGCGCCAACCAATAGAGCGTCTGCAAATCACGTAAGCCCCCCTTGCCTTCTTTGACATTCGGCTCGACCACATATCGGGTGTCCCCCATGCGCTCATGACGGTCATCGCGCTCCTGCAATTTAGCTTCAACAAATTGCGGTCCCGAGCTGGATACGATTTCATCTTGGAAGCGTTTGGTCAGCTCACTAAACAGCGTCTGATCACCCCACAACCACCGGGCATCTAAGATAGAAGTACGGATGGTTAAATCCTGCTTGGCCAGTCGTATGGCATCATCGACCGACCGGGTCGAATGGCCGACCTTAAGCCCCATATCCCACAGCATATAAAGTATGAACTCGATAACTTGTTCGCTATAGGGTGTTTCTTTATAAGGAATGACGAACATCAGATCAACATCTGAAAACGGTGCTAATTCACCACGGCCATAGCCGCCAATGGCAAAGATGCTGAGTTGTTCTGCCGTCGTTCGATTGGAAACCCGGTAGGCACGGTAAACGGTCATGTCATAAATGATCCGCACCAATTGATCGACCAGGAAGGAATTACCGTGGACAACTTCACTGCCCCGGCCACCTGCCTCAAAGCGCCGCTGCACTTCGGCTTTACCATCCCGTAGTGCCGCTTTAAGGATTGCCACCAGCTCAGGACGCTTTAAAGATTTGTATGCCTTGCCGCCCAGCACTGCGTCAAGCCGCTCGATTACTTCAAGGCGGTCGATAATTTTGCGCTTTTGCCCAATTTGGGTGATTTGATTCATTCGAATCTATCTCTTAAAGAACTCTATTGCAGCCAATATAGGGGATTAAATCGAGTTTTTCGAGGGCGGGAATTTTGCAGCTACTTATCCCTAAGTTTCTTAAGTTTGTAAATCAGATCCAGCGCTTCCTTGGGGCTAAGCTCATCGGGTAAAATTGCATCCAGCTCCTGCTCCAAGGCGGAAATTTCGGGTTCACGAGAACGTGGCGATTTAGACCTGGCGGCAAAGAGCGGCAGATCATCGGTTAATCGTGTCACGGCGCCTGCCTGATCGCCTTCTTCCAATGCCGCCAAAACATTTTCGGCGCGCGCTATAACCGCCTCTGGCAAGCCGGCCAATTGCCCGACATGAATACCGTAAGACCGGTCAGCCGCTCCAGTCGCGACTTCGTGGAGAAATACCACAGTGCCTTTCCATTCCTTAACCCGCATGGTGTGACATGTCAGGCCATCAAGCTTCGACGCCAGATTGGTAAGCTCGTGATAATGGGTCGCGAACAGGGCGCGAGATTTATTAACTTCATGAAGATGCTCGACCGCCGCCCAAGCAATAGACAACCCGTCAAAAGTTGCTGTGCCACGGCCAATTTCATCCAAGATAACAAAGGAGCGCTCGGTTGCCTGGCTTAGAATGGCGGCGGTCTCGACCATCTCAACCATGAAGGTCGAACGGCCCCGCGCCAGATCATCAGCTGCCCCCACCCGCGAGAATAATTGATCGACGATGCCAAGTTGAACGCTTTCCGCTGGCACGAAGGAACCTATTTGCGCCAGCACTGTGATCAAGGCATTTTGCCGGAGAAATGTGCTCTTACCGGCCATGTTCGGGCCGGTCAGCAACCACAATTGACTAATGTCACCCAAATTACAGTCATTGGCAACAAAACTGCCCGCACCCTCAAGGTTGGGGTCTTGGGCCAAGGCTACTTCGACCACCGGATGGCGCCCACCAATAATTTCAAAGTTCAGGCTGTCATCGATCGAGGGACGGCAATAGCGCTGATCTACCGCCAAACCAGCCAATGCAGAGGCAACGTCAAGCCGCGCCAAAGCCGACGCCGCCAGTGCAATCACTTCCGCCTGGGCTGTCGTGTTTTGCACCAGATCATCATGGAGTTCCAGCTCCATAGCGAGTGCTTTATTGGCAGCGCTGGCAATCTTGCCTTCCAACTCGCCGAGTTCGACGGTGGTGTAGCGGACGGCATTCTTCATGGTTTGACGATGAATGAATATATCTTCTGGCCCGGCTGGCATCGCTTCCGCCTGGCGCGCCGACACTTCAATGAAATAGCCGAGAACATTATTATGCTTAATCTTGAGGTTTTGAATGCCGGCGGCCTGGACATATTTATCCTGCAAACCTGCGATCAGGCGGCGACTCTCATCCCGGAGTAAACGTAACTCGTCAAAGGCGGGCGCATAGTCTTCGGCAATAAAACCTCCGTCCCGTGCATAGAGTGGTAGTTCGGGCGCCAGTGCTTCGGTTAACGTTAGCACCAATTCCTCATGTGCGCCGAAATCATCCAAGGCAGCTTTGATGCCATCCGGCAGGTGGGTGCTTTCAAGACAAGCCCGGATATCCGCTGTCAGGGCGAGACCATCCCGGATCACTGCCAAGTCTCGTGGGCCACCTCTAGCTAAAGTAAGCCGTGACAGCGCCCGCTCAATATCTGGCACTTGTTTGAGGATATCGCCCAAATTCTCCCGTAAGCTGTGATCATTATAAAAATGCTGAACCATATCCAAGCGTTTTTTGATCGTCGTAGAATCCGTCAACGGTGCGGAAATATAAGACGCCAGCAATCTCCCCCCGGCACCAGTTAAGGTTTGATCAATGGTCGAGAGTAGGCTGCCTTTGCGCTCCCCAGTTAAGGTCTGGGTCAGCTCCAGATTACGGCGGGTTGCCGCATCGATTTCCATTACGGCACCTTCAGAGAGACGCTTTGGTGGTGCAATTCTTGGCAGTTGTCCCTGCTGGGTCAGCTCGACGTAATCGATCAACGCCCCACCGGCTGATAATTCAGCGCGGGAAAAAGGGCCAAAAGCATCCAGAGTTTTAACTTCAAACATGGCCTGCAAACGCAGATCGCCATTAGTCGAATCGAATTTGCTCGCTGGTAAAGCCGACAACTGATCCAGCCAGGGCTGAAACGCATCGGCAAGATCTTCGCGCCTGAGCATACGGTCCGAGATCAACACTTCACCAGGATCAAGCCGCGCCAGTGCGGCTGCCACCGAATGCTCCGACAAGGGTTGCATTTGCAGATCACCGGTTGACATGTCAAGCCAAGCTAGTCCGAAACTACCCTGCGCTTCGGCGAGCGCTGCCAGGAAATTATTGCGTTTGCTGTCAAGCAAAGTGTCTTCGGTCAAGGTGCCCGGTGTAATCGTGCGAACAACTTCGCGGCGGACCACTGATTTAGAGCCACGCTTCTTTGCTTCCACCGGGTCTTCGGTTTGCTCGCAGACGGCGACCTTGAAACCTTGCCTGATCAGGCGTGACAAATAGCTTTCATGGCTGTGCACCGGCATCCCACACATGGGGATATCTTCGCCCAGATGTTTACCACGTTTGGTCAGGGTAATATCAAGCGCCTGCGCCGCGATCACCGCATCTTCAAAAAACAATTCGTAAAAATCACCCATGCGATAAAACAGCAAACAGTTAGGATTATCGCGCTTGATGGTCAGATACTGCGCCATCATCGGTGTTAAACCTTTGGCCGCCGCCGTGGCCACCGAATCGTTTTTTGTTTTGCTTGTTTCAAGTGCCGGTTCGGTCACGGAATCATCTTCTTTCACATATTTTCTACGTTTATTTTACCATGATAGCGCGCCGACAACAGCCAATTTAATTCACCTTAAAATTAGTCACCCAAACTGTCATATTAGTGTAATACAAGTATAATATAAGTGGTCGCTGAAAAGATATTTATTAGCAGTTTTTAACGGATTTTCAGCATGGCTAAAAAATCCACCATCGATAAAGATTTAAAACGCGTTGTTCAGCTCGAAAAAGCAACCGCGAAAGTCAGTCAAAATAATATCAATCTGGGTTATAGCGTTCTCTTCCTAATCGGTGTGTTGATATTTGCCGCTTTTCAAACAACTAGCCTCGAAGGTGGCACCATCCTCATCGTTGCCGCTATAATCGGCGGCTATATGGCACTTAATATAGGCGCCAATGATGTTGCTAATAATGTTGGGCCCGCAGTTGGCTCAAAGGCCATTACTTTAATTGGCGCGCTACTTATTGCCGCAGTCTTTGAAGCCGCCGGAGCAATTATCGCCGGTGGTGATGTCATCACCACAATTTCCAAGAACATCATCGATCCTAATACGGTCTCCGATAAAGACACTTTTATCTGGATGATGATGGCGGCCCTTTTAGCGGCGGCTGTTTGGGTTAATCTTGCGACCTATGTTGGCGCACCGGTATCGACCACCCACGCTGTGGTTGGTGGCGTGCTTGGCGCCGGTGTCGCAGCCGCCGGCGTTGCTGCTGTCAACTGGCAGGTAATGGCGAAGATTGCCGCAAGCTGGGTCATATCGCCGATGCTTGGTGGGCTTATCGCCGCCGGATTTTTGAGCTTTGTTAAATATTTTATCCTTTATCAGGATGACAAAATTACTGCTGCCAAAAAATGGGTGCCGGTGTTGGTTTCGATACTCGCTGGTGCGTTTTCGGTCTATCTGATGATGAAAGGCCTCAAACGCGTGTGGAAGCCGGAGCCCTACATGATCGCGATGATCGGCGGGGGGGCATTCGCCATTGCTTTTGCCTTGGTGCGGCCTGCTATTGCCAAGGCGGCGGCGACAATGCCCAATCGTCAGAAATCTGTCAGCGATCTTTTCACAATCCCGTTAATTTGTGCCGCCGCCCTCTTAAGCTTTGCCCATGGCGCCAATGATGTCGCTAATGCTGTCGGCCCGCTCGCGGCGATTGTTAGCGCGGTCACAGCTGGGACGGTTGCCGCCAAAGTAACCCTGCCGATTTGGGTGCTGGTGGTTGGTGCGATTGGCATCTCAATTGGTTTGTTTTTATTTGGCCCGAAAGTTATCGAAATCGTTGGTGAGAAAATTACCAAACTCAATCGAGTGCGGGCTTTTTGTGTTGCACTATCGGCGGCCATTACCGTGATTATTGCTTCAGCCTTCGGCTTGCCGGTCAGTTCTACTCATATCGCCGTCGGCGCCGTGTTTGGTGTTGGCTTCTTGCGAGAATTCCTAGCCAATAAAAACAAACCTATTGCAGATGCAGTTTCTTACAGTTAAACCTCCGGCGAGCCGGCGAGTTGGGAGGAAACTCGTGCGGCGGCGTCATTTAGCGACCATTGTTGCGGCTTGGGTTATCACCGTACCGGCGGCAGCTATCCTGTCTGGGTTGATATTTTTAGGGTTACGTGAGCTTTTTTAGATTTAATTAAGTGCTTCCTGGTGATGGCGCACCGATACCGTACCAAAGCAGCAAAAAATCACTTTCGCCGGGTTTTCATGCTCGGCTAGAAACCCAGCTACTGTTGAGACTGCTATCTCTGCGGCCTGAGCAGAG
>CAJWIB010000065.1 GCA_913041095.1 uncultured Rhodospirillaceae bacterium
TCAAGATTATTTTGGGTTTAGCTGCCGCAGTTTTGCCCTTTGCCGTCGAGGCTCAGGAAGCGCCCAAACCGGTGCACGGCATTGCCATGCATGGCAGCCCGAAATACGAGCCCGGCTTCAAACATTTTGACTATGTCAGTCCGAACGCCCCCAAAGGCAGCAAAGTCCGGCTCAGCGCCATCGGTACTTTCGACTCGTTCAATCCCTACATCATTAAAGGCAACCCCGCCGCTGGGATTGGTGGGTTTATATACGAATCCCTGATGACCAGTTCCCAAGATGAGGCCTTCACCGAATACGGTCTGCTCGCCGAAACGATCGAGATGCCTGAAGACCGCTCCTGGGTCGCCTTCACGTTGCGCAAAGAGGCCCGTTGGCATGACGACAAACCAGTTACGGTTGAAGATGTGATATTTAGTTTGGATACCCTTAAAACCAAAGGCCAGCCGTTTTACCGGTTTTATTATCGCGGTGTCGCCAAGGCTGAAAAAGCCGGTCAACGCCGGGTTAAGTTCACGTTTGGCGGTGGTAAAAACCGGGAACTACCACTGATCATCGGTCAACTACCGATCCTGCCAAAACATATCTGGGCGGATAAAGATTTCTCTAAAACTACGTTGGAGCTGCCGATTGGCAGCGGTCCCTACAGAGTAAAATCCTTTGATGCCGGGCGCTCGATCACCCTGGAACGGGTAAAAAATTACTGGGGTGCAAATTTGTCAGTCACCAAAGGACAGTATAATTTTGATGAAATGCGCTTTGATTATTACCGGGATTCGACCGTGGCTTTGGAAGCATTTAAATCCGGTGAATATGATTTCCGTCAAGAGAACGCCTCGAAGATTTGGGCTACCGGTTACGATTCTCCCGCCTTCAAAAAAAAGCTCTACAAAAAGCAAACCATCCGCCACGAGAACCCGACCGGCATGCAGGGCTTTGTTTTCAACACCCGCAAAGACTTTTTCAAAAATCCGGTTCTCCGCAAAGCCTTTGCCTATGCCTTTGATTTTGAATGGACCAATAAAAACCTGTTCTATGGCCAATATTCACGAACCAAGAGTTACTTTTCGAATTCCGAATTAGCCTCACGTGGCCTACCGTCATCGGCAGAATTAAAAATTCTCGAGCCCCTTAAAGGTCAGATTCCACCGGAAGTATTTACCCAAAGCTATGAACCGCCGGGTACCGATGGCACCGGGCGCATCCGTAAAAATCTGCGCCAAGCCAAAAAGCTGTTGCAACAGGCCGGCTGGGTGATCAAAAACAAGCTGTTGGTTAATCCAAAAACCAGCAAGCCCTTGAAGTTTGAAATTCTCCTGATCTCACCGGCCTTCGAGCGCATCGTACTGCCTTTTGTGCGTAATTTGAAACGCCTCGGTATCATTGCCAGCGTACGTACCGTCGATACCGCGCAATACCGTAAGCGCCTTGATACTTACGATTTTGATATGATTGTCGGCACGTTTGGCCAATCCTTGTCGCCCGGTAATGAGCAAATGAGTTTCTGGGGCAGCGCGGCGGCAGAACGCACCGGCGGGCGCAATTGGATCGGTATTAAGAATCCGGCCATCGATAAGCTGATCGATTTGGTGATAGCAGCCCCCAACCGCGAAAGCTTGATCACCCGCACCCGTGCGCTCGACAGAGTACTCTTGTGGAACCACTACATTATCCCGCAGTGGCACATCCAATCCTTCCGCGTGGCATTTTGGGATAAGTTCGGCCGGCCGGCCAAATCACCTAAATATGGTCTTGGGTTCAACACTTGGTGGGTTGATGCCACTAAAGCCAAAGCATTCGCTTCCAAACTCACCAGTGCAAAAAAATAGGCAAATATTACAAGTATTTAAGTTGACGTTGAGCCTAGTCTCGAAGGATAAGTAGGCCATGCTCGCTTATATCATCCGCCGCCTGTTACTAATCATCCCCACCTTGTTTGGGATCATGGTGATCAATTTCGCGGTCGTGCAATTTTCCCCAGGCGGTCCGGTCGAGCAGGCGATCTCACAAATTCAAGGCACCGCCGTTGATGCCACGGCCAGGGTTTCCGGCTCCGGTCAGGCCGAAACGACGCCGGGCGCCCAAAAACCAGGTGTCGGTAGCGGCAGTGCGGCAAGTAAATATCGCGGCGCCCGCGGGCTTGACCCCGAGTTCATAAAGGAACTTGAGAAACTCTACGGCTTCGATAAACCGGCCCATATCCGCTTTATCGAAATGCTCAAAAAATATGCGGTGTTTGATTTCGGCGAGAGCTTTTTCCGTGACCGTAAGGTGGTTGATTTGGTGATCGATAAAATGCCGGTCTCGATCTCGCTCGGCCTATGGACGACACTGCTGGTCTATTTAATCTCGATCCCATTGGGCATTGCAAAATCTGTCCGCGATGGTGAAGGGTTTGATATATGGACCAGTGTTGTCGTTATCATCGGTAATGCCATTCCCAATTTTTTGTTCGCGATTTTATTAGTTGTGCTCTTTGCCGGCGGCAGCTTCCTGGATATTTTTCCACTCAGAGGCATCACCTCACCTAATTGGGATGAGTTATCAATTATCGGCAAAGTACTCGATTATTTTCATCACATGATTTTGCCGATCACGGCCCTGGTCATCGGCGGCTTTGCCGGCCTCACCATGCTGACTAAGAACTCCTTTATCGAGGAAATCAACAAGCAATATGTTGTCACCGCGCGCTCCAAGGGCCTTGAAGAAAAACGCGTGCTTTATGGTCATATTTTTAGAAACGCTATGCTGATTGTGATCGCCGGTTTCCCAAGCGCCTTTATCGGCATTTTATTTACCGGCGCCATGCTGATCGAGATTATTTTTTCGCTGGATGGCATGGGCTTACTGGCTTTTGAGGCGGTCATCAATCGCGACTATCCGGTCATGTTCGGCACGCTTTATGTCTTCACCATATTGGGTCTCATCATGGCTTTGATCGGTGATATTGCCTATCACGTGGTTGATCCGCGGATTGATTTCGAAGCGAACGAGGTCTGATCCAGATGACCCCGATAAATCAGCGCCGTCTTGTTAACTTCAAAGCCAACCGCCGGGGCTATATCTCATTTTGGCTGTTTCTTATTATGTTCGTCGTTACGATCTTTGCCGAGTTCATCGCCAATGATAAGCCGCTACTGATTAACTATGACGGCGGCTATTTTATGCCGGTTTTAAAAGCCTATCCGGAAACCGCGTTCGGCGGCGATTTTGAGACCGAAGCCGAATACTTGGACCCGGAAGTTATCGAATTGATCGAAGAGAAAGGCTGGGTCGTTTGGCCGCTCATTCCCTATAGCTTTGGCACCATTGTCTACAATTTGCCGAGCCCGGCGCCTTCGCCACCGACAATACAAAATTGGCTCGGCACCGATGACCAGGGCCGGGATGTTGTCGCCCGTTTGATCTATGGTTTCCGTATTTCGGTGTTGTTCGGCCTCATTTTGACGTTTTTCAGCTCGATCGTCGGCGTTGCCGCCGGCGCCTGGCAAGGCTATTTCGGCGGGCTGACAGATTTGCTGTTTCAACGCTTCATGGAAATATGGTCCGGCCTACCACAGTTGCTGCTATTGATCATTTTAGCCAGTCTGTTTGTACCAAGCTTTTGGATGTTGCTGGGAATCTTACTGTTGTTCAGCTGGATGGCTTTGGTCGGCGTGGTGCGGGCGGAGTTTCTGCGGGGACGTAATTTTACCTATATCTTAGCGGCCCGCGCCCTCGGCGTTTCCAACCGCAAAATAATGTTCAAACACATCCTACCCAATGCGATGGTCGCAACCGTCACCTTTCTGCCATTTATCCTGTCGGGCGCCATCACCAGTCTAACTGCATTGGATTTCTTAGGGTTAGGTCTGCCACCTGGTTCGGCGAGCTTGGGCGAACTGCTCAATCAAGGTAAAGCGAATTTGCAGGCACCGTGGCTCGGTATATCAGCATTTGTTGTGCTGTCGATCATGTTGAGCCTGTTGATCTTCATCGGCGAAGCGGTGCGTGACGCGCTTGATCCCCGCAAGACCTTTAGGAACTGATCAATGAGCAACCTCCTAAAAGTCGGCAATTTATCGGTCAGCTTTGGCAAAGATGACAAAGAAGTCAAAGCCGTTCAAAATGTTTCCTTCGATATGAAGCGCGGTGAAACCATTGCACTGGTCGGTGAATCCGGCTCCGGTAAATCTGTTACCGCGCTGAGCATAATGAAATTATTGCCCTACCCCGTTGCCTGGCATCCCCAAGGCAGCATTGAATTTGATGGTGAAGAATTGATGCTGGCAGATGAAAGTCAAATGCGCGCCATTCGTGGCAATCGCGTTTCGATGATTTTCCAAGAACCGCTCAACTCTCTAAACCCGCTGCACAATGTCGAAAAACAGATCAATGAGGTGCTGCATTTGCATAAAAACATGACGCCGGGCCAAGCCCGAGCCCGGGTTGAAGAACTGCTCAATCTTGTTGGTATGCCGGAAGCAAAATCCCGCCTCCATAGCTTTCCACACGAATTTTCCGGCGGCCAGCAGCAGCGCATCATGATTGCCATGGCGCTCGCCAATGAGCCAGAATTGCTGATCGCCGATGAGCCAACCACCGCACTCGATGTCACCATTCAGGCGCAGGTGTTGAAATTACTGAAAGAGCTCACCCGCAAACTTGATATGGGTCTTCTCATGATTACCCACGATCTTGGCATCGTGCAGCGCATGGCCGATAAGGTTTACGTGATGAATGAAGGCCAGGTAGTCGAGCACAACGAAACCAAAACATTATTTGCTAATCCCAGCCACGACTATACCCAGCATTTGCTCTCCGCCGCACCCAAAGGCCGCCCCGATCCGGTTAAACCAATTGCCCATGAAGTGATGAAGGCCAAGGACATTCGCGTCTGGTTCCCGATCAAGCGTGGTGTAATTAAACACACTGTGGGTCACATTAAGGCCGTCGACGGCATTTCAATGACCTTGCTTGAAGGCCAGACCATCGGCGTGGTCGGTGAATCAGGTTCTGGTAAGTCGACCCTCGGGCGGGCGATACTGCGTCTCGAATCGAGCAAAGGCGGCATTGATTTCATGGGTCACAACGTGCAGAAATACGGCTGGAAGGCGATGCGGCCCTTACGCCGGGAAATGCAAATCGTCTTTCAAGATCCCTTCGGTTCAATGAGCCCGCGTATGTCAGTTTTTCAAGTTATCGAAGAAGGCTTGCTGGTCCACAAATTAGGCGAGACGTATGATGCGCGCCGCAAACTCGTCGCCGAAGTACTGGAAGAAGTTGAGCTTGATCCCTCAACCATGGACCGCTACCCTCACGAATTTTCGGGTGGTCAGCGTCAGCGTGTCTGTGTTGCCCGTGCACTCGTTCTGCGGCCGCGCCTGATCGTGCTGGATGAGCCAACCTCGGCGCTCGACATGTCGGTGCAGGCGCAAATTGTTGAACTTTTGCGCGATCTCCAGGTCAGCCATAAACTCAGCTATATTTTCATCAGCCATGATCTTAAAGTCGTCCGCGCGCTTGCTCATGATATTATTGTCATCAGGCAGGGTGAAGTTGTCGAAGCCGGTTCAGCTGATACGATATTTGATAATCCCAAAGAAGCCTACACCCAAGCGTTGATGAAAGCCGCCTTTGAAATCGAAGCAGATGGAAGCGGCGTGGTGGCAAACTAAGAATTAAAACGTGAAATTCGGTGCATAATAGGCGATGTAGACCAGTATGCCGCCAAGCAATATCCGGTAGACAACGAACGGCGTGAAGTTGGCGCGACGCAGCCAGACCATCAGTAAAGATATCGCCACCAGCGCAAACAAAAACGACAGACCTGCAAAGGTTATGGCATCGTTCAACAAGACCGGATCATCGGATTTATAAAGCTCAAACCCTTTTAAGGCACCGGCACCAATAATCGTCGGGATCGAGAGCAATAGCGAAAATCGGGCCACATCTTGGCGCTCAACGCCTAAGAACCGCGCTGCCGTCATGGTAATACCAGCCCGGCTGGTGCCCGGCACCAAAGCAAACACCTGCAGTAAGCCAATGAAGAACGCACCACCAAAAGAGATGTGCTCAATTTGGCGCACGGTCATATTCATTTTATCGGCAATATAAAGCAAGATGCCAAAGCTCAACGTCGCCCAGCCGATGATTTCCAGGGTCCGGAGATCAGCGCCTAAATATTTGTTGACCAAGAATCCGGCAACGATAACCGGTAGTGTTGCCAGCACCAATTTGACCAACAGCCAGAACTCATAATCAAGCTTCTGGTGATTTGATAATTGACGGAAGCTGCGGACTAAGGCTCCGGTCATGCCAATCATATCCCGCCAAAAATACAACATAACCGCCACCAATGTACCAACATGGACGGTGACATCCATCAACAAGCCTTGATCCGCCAGACCGCCTAATTTTGGCACCAGGATAAGATGGCCGGATGAGGAGACCGGCAGAAATTCTGTAATGCCTTGAACAGCGGCAAGGATGACAATTTGAGCAAACGGCACGTCGGTAATTCTCTATGTTTATATTTCAGCGAATTGGATTGTTCTGCTGGAATAGCAGAACGAACGCTAATTATTTATTAAACGAGCACATATAACTCAACCATTTCCAAAAGAATAAGCCTTTCTGCCGGTTGGCTATTTACCTTATTCGATGAGAGATATAATAAGGACCTATGCGGACACTCTATCATCTTTGGCTGTCGCCCTTTTCGCGCAAGGTAAGACTTGTTCTGGCCGAGAAAAATCTCACCTTTCATATGGAGGTTGAGCAAACCTGGGAACGCCGGCGCGAATTTTTGGCTCTCAATCCAACTGGTGAAGTACCGGTACTGGTCGAGCCGGATAATACCGTGCTTGCCGATTCGATGGCGATTTGTGAATATCTCGAAGAACAAACGCCGGAACCTAACCTCATCGGCATGCGTCCCTATGACCGCGCCGAAGTGCGACGGCTGGTCGCTTGGTTTGATCAAAAGTTCAATTTTGAGGTAACTGACAAGCTGGTCAATGAAAAAGTCATGAAGCGTTTTTTAGGGCTGGGTGAGCCGGATTCTCGGGAGATTAGAGCAGCGCAGGCCAATATCCACACTCATCTCGATTATATCGCTTTTTTGACTGACCGCCGGTTTTGGCTGGCCGGCGAGCAGATGACCCTCGCCGATATTACCGCTGCCGCTCACATATCATCTGTCGATTATCTCGGTGATGTGCCCTGGGCAGATTATAAATCGGCCAAAAATTGGTATGCGCGGATAAAATCACGGCCAAGCTTTCAAGGCATTCTGGCTGATGCGATCCCCGGACTGCCGGCACCCAAGCACTATGCCGATCCTGATTTTTGATTTTTTCGTCAATTCAAGGTAACAATCCGTCACTTTTAAATTATATCAAGGGGAACACATGATGCGTTACGAAGACGTGCCGACAAAATAACTCAGAAAAGCGGCGTTACCCATTCAACCATGATGAAATCATCTTGCTTGCGATATAAATGTGACTTCATAGAGATGATGTTTGAGAAGAAAGATTCTCTGATCATTATAGTCGCGCTGGACCGTGTTGATGAGCTTATCGCCAATGGCATGGGAATGGAGCCTTTTTGCGGCTTCGATTTTGCCAATCCCATACAGCGGGCATATTCTTTTTTGGCATCAATCTCATGCGCTTCAACTGGCCATGATAGGCTGAGTAAAAAATATCAAAAGTAAAAAGAGGGTTCTGTTTATGTTACTGTCTTATCGTTAGACTCCAATAAATTCGATAGCGGTAATATTAATGGTAAACAGTAAAAAAAGTCTTTTTTGTTTTGGCCCCGGGTTTTCACTAAAAGTCCTGGCGCGCCAACTTTTAAACAATGACTGGTCCGTCAGTGGGACATATCGGGAAGCGGACGGTGCTGAAAATTTGGCTGCTCTGGGTATTGATCCGATCCCTTTTAATGCCGCTGATGCAGCTATGGAAAGTGCGACGGCAATTATTTCCACCGTACCCCCCAGCGCTGAAGGAGACCCGGTATTGGCGCGCTATGGTGATCAGCTTGCAAAAATCAGCAAGCAAGCTTGGATCGGCTATCTCTCGACAACCGGGGTTTACGGGGATACCGGCGGAGCTTTGGTTGACGAGGCTTCGGCCCTGAATCCCTCCAACGACCGCAGCCAATGGCGCGCCACCTGCGAGCAGGGCTGGCTTAGCGTATCCGCCCATATTTTTAGACTTTCCGGAATTTACGGCCAGGGCCGATCCTCGGTGGATCGATTACGCTTAGGATTAGCGCGCCGGATTGATAATCCCGGTCACCTTTTTTCTCGCATCCATGTCGACGACATTGCCCAAACGCTTATCGCCTCAATCAACCAGCCTAGTCCCGGTCAGATTTACAATCTTTGTGATGATGAAGCCGCCGAGCAACAGGTAGTCGAAGCCTATGCTGCAGAGTTGCTTGGTATTGAGCCTCCGCCTCTGGTTCCGTTCGATGAGGCAATCAGGGAAATGTCACCAATCGCCAAAACCTTTTGGCAGGACAATCGCCGGGTCGACAATGCGAGAATTAAAAATGAGCTAGGTGTTAAACTAATCTATCCGACCTACCGGGAAGGCTTAACCGCCATCTATCAAAGCAGCAGCCGTACCGGTTAGGCGTTTTAGATCTTCATCCTCACTGAGCCGGTGGTCACCGTTTTTAATCAAAGTAACTTCGACATCCTCCGATCTCAGTTTTTCCTGAATGTTGAGTGCAGTCTGCCAGGGCACCGAGGTGTCTTGTAAGCCGTGCAGCAATCGCACCGGACAATCGAGCGGAATCTCACTCCTCAGCATCAAATGCTCCCGGCCATCATCAAACAGCGCCTTGGTGAATTTATAATCATCTTCGTACTCACTTGGCACGACGACGAAGCCATTTGCCTCGATTTCCGCGAATTGCTCTTGACTCAATTCATTGGGTAGCAAATCCTCTGTAAAATCGGGAGCAGCAGCAATACCAACCAGCCCGGCGACACGCTCCGGCCGCGCGCAGGCCGTCAGTAGCATTATCCAGCCACCCATGGATGAGCCGACAATAATCTGTGGCCCCTCAGTCAATTCATCAAACGCGGCCAGCGCATCCGCCGCCCAGAGACCGATGGTGCCATCGGCTAATTTTCCGGAAGACTGGCCATGCCCCTGGTAATCGAAACGCAAAAACGCCTGCCCACGTTCGCGGGCAAAATTTTCCAGCGCCAATGCTTTACCACCTGTCATATCCGACATAAATCCAGTCATAAAAACGATACCCGGTGAAGTACCTGAGAGGGTGTGGTAAGCGATGGACGCACCAGAAGCGTGTGATAGTATCTGGGGTGAGGGTTCATCAAAGATGGTATCGTTTGACATTATTTAACCGTTCGTGAGAAATGAGACGAATAAAGCTATATGAATAATAACGTTTTACTGGCATTTTAGGTTTTAAATTTGGACACCGACCATAGCATCGAAAATTCGGGAATAAAAACCTCTGCTGATTCAGGTGAAATTGCTGGCATTGAAATGCGTCCACCGACGGTCATGCAGGTGTTGCCGGAATTGGTAACCGGCGGGGTAGAGCGCGGCACTATTGATGTCGCTCACGCTATTGTCGAGGGCGGCGGACGCTCTATCGTCGTCTCCGCAGGCGGTCTGATGACCCACGAATTACAGCGCTTGGGCGTTGAACATTTTGAACTACCGTTAGCCAGCAAAAATCCATTTGTCATGCAGCGAAACATTCAGCGTCTCGTGCTATTAGCCATGCAGGAACAAGTCGACATTATCCACGCCCGTTCACGGGCACCTGCTTGGAGTGCCTATTATGCCGCTCGGCGCACAAAGAAACATTTTATCACGACCTTTCATGGCACTTATAATCATGGCAATTGGCTTAAGCGGCGCTATAACTCCGTAATGACCAAAGGCGAGCGCGTTATCGCCATATCTGATTTTATCGCTGGTCACATCCGCAAGATTTATGGTGTTCCCTCTTCCAATATTCGGGTTATCCCACGGGGCATCGATCTCGATAAATTTGATGCGACCAAGATCAGCCAGGAACGCCGGATCAAACTCGCCAATGAATGGCGGTTGCCGGATGACATGTCGATCATCATGTTGCCGGGGCGCTTAACCCGCTGGAAAGGTCAAACCATCTTTATCGAGGCAATCAAGAAACTTGGGCGGTCGGATGTTAAATGCCTAATGGTCGGTTCGGATCAAGGCCGGGAGGATTATCGCCGAAAACTGGAAAAAGAGATTGAACGTTACGGCATGCAAAACATTATTCATATTGTAGATCATTGTGATGACATGCCGGCTGCCCTAACGCTCACTGATGTAGTGGTGTCAGCCTCAACCGATCCCGAAGCATTTGGCCGGGTGGTTGTTGAAGGCCAGGCCCTCGGCCGGCCAGTAATCGGCACCAATCACGGCGGCTCAAAAGAAACCATCATCAAGGGCAAAACCGGCTGGCTTGCAGAACCAAATGATCCGGATTCGCTCGCCACAGCAATCGGTAAAATTCTCGATCTCAGCGAAGCTCAACGGATTAAAATATCAGAGAGCGCAATTACCCATATTCACGAGAACTACTCCAAAGAAATAATGTGCGCCAGAACACTCGATGTTTATAACGAGTTAATAGCTGGTGAC
>CAJWIB010000066.1 GCA_913041095.1 uncultured Rhodospirillaceae bacterium
GTAATTTGACCAAGTGGCACCAAGCGCACTCCCGCCGATATTAAGTTCGCGGTGAAGGCATGAAAGTAGGCGAGCAAGGCGGCCTGCAGCGGAACCTGCGCTACCGCAGCAACAATGGCAACTGCAATCGCGTAAGTTACCTGCCGGTCATCAGCCTTGATATCCGCCGCGATTTTCTTGAGCGCGGGAAAGCCACGCGTCTGTAATACCGTATCTAGAAAGGCCTGGCCCTGCGCTGCACTTTCGAGCGCCATTTCTGACGTGCCGCGCATAACATCAGCGCGTTCCACCGCCCATTTTAACCGCTCTTCATCCTTGGCTGTCACCGCCTGCCACGCGGCAATAAAAAGTGCGCCGTCGATCCGTCCGGCTCCTTGGGTGAGCGCGGCCTCAATCCACCCAGTTAAATCTTGCTCGCCCGTGATCCAATCCTCTTCCACCGCATATTCAATACCGTGCGAATAAACATACCCGCCGACTGGAAAGCTCGGCGACAGCCAGGTCATCAAATCAAGAAGATTCGAATCAGTGATCATGGCCATGTCCATGTGATTTTTTGGCTCTCACATAGGCACCCTGCTCCGGTGAGAACGGAGCGGATTTGTGCGTGGTGCTCGCGCCCAGGCCTTCGACCATGTGCTGCAATACATGATCATAGATGATCCGCAAGCCGCCATCTGCCAACACCTGCACTGGCGTGTGACGATTGCCTATATGCCAGGCTATGCGCGCGGTTTCGGCTGTGGTCTCACAACGAATATCGAGCACATCTTCATCGGCTGCGTGCACCGCAATCACCCCACCCTCTTCCAACAGTAGCGCATCGCCTTCTTCCAACTGTTTAGCTTCGGCGAGATCGAGCAAAAAAGCACTGCCGTCGTCATCTTCCATCTTAATGCGGCGGCGGTGCCGATCTTCATAGGCGAGTGTTACGGTCGAGAGCACTTCGTCATCGGCCCAGTGATCTGCTTGAATTAAAGTCGTTGCGCGTCTTATCAAAACAAAAAATACCTCTGTGCTAAGGGAAGCTCTTCAGCGGGCTCACAGATGAGTAACTCACCATCGGCGCGAACTTCATAGGTTTCCGGATCAACTTCCATGTTTGGCTGATAATCGTTGAGCGCCATATCGCTTTTCTTAACACTTCGCGTGCCGGAGACCGGCACCATCTGTTTGACAAGTCCCAGCGCGTCAGCGATGCCAGCTTGGGCAGCCGCTTCAGACACGAACGTCACCGAACTTTCAATCAACGATTTACCTAGCGCGCCGAACATCGGCCGGTAATGCACCGGTTGTGGTGTTGGGATCGAGGCGTTGGGGTCTCCCATGGCAGCGGCGGTAATTGTACCGGATTTCAGGACTATGTCCGGCTTCACGCCAAAGAACATCGGCTTCCACAGGACGAGATCAGCGAGCTTACCGACTTCAATGGAGCCGACATGATCAGCGATACCATGAGCGAGCGCCGGGTTAATAGTGTATTTCGCAATGTAACGCTTCACCCGGAAGTTATCATTATCGCCCTGCTCTTCCGGCAGAGCGCCTCGTTGCTTTTTCATTTTGTCCGCCGTCTGCCAGGTCCGGATGATCACTTCGCCAACGCGGCCCATCGCCTGACTATCTGATGCAATCATCGAAAACGCGCCGAGATCATGGAGAATATCTTCCGCTGCAATGGTTTCCCGGCGAATACGGCTTTCGGCAAAGGCAACGTCTTCCGGGATTTTGGCATCTAGATGATGACAGACCATCAACATGTCCAAATGCTCATCCACCGTATTGACGGTAAAGGGCCGGGTCGGATTGGTTGACGATGGCAACACATTGGCTTCACCACAAACTTTAATGATGTCCGGTGCATGACCACCGCCCGCGCCTTCGGTGTGGAAGGCATGGATTGTCCGGTCTTTAAAAGCCGCCACCGTGTTTTCAACAAAACCACTTTCGTTCAGCGTATCGGTGTGGATCGCCACCTGAACATCCATTTCTTCGGCGACGCCCAAACAGGTATCAATGGCCGAGGGTGTCGTACCCCAATCTTCATGAAGTTTGAGCCCACAAGCACCTGCAGCGACTTGGGCGCGCAATTCTTCCGGTTGCGATGCATTGCCTTTGCCAAAAAAGCCCAAGTTCATCGGCAGACCTTCCGCCGCTTGCATCATCCGGCCAATGTGCCAGGCCCCCGGCGTACAGGTCGTTGCATTGGTGCCTTCGGCTGGCCCCGTACCGCCACCGAGCATGGTTGTGATACCGGAGTAAAGCGCATCATCGACTTGCTGCGGACTAATCCAATGGATGTGCGCATCAAGCCCACCAGCCGTTAGGATGCGCCCTTCACCGGCAATCACTTCGGTGCCAGGACCAATGATAATATCAACATCGGATTGAATGTCCGGATTACCGGCCTTGCCGACGGCTATAATCCGACCGTCTTTGAGGCCGACGTCGGCTTTAACAATGCTGGTATAATCGACGATCAGCGCGTTAGTAATGACCGTGTCAACCGCGCCCGTTTCACGGGTGACTTGAGACTGCCCCATGCCATCCCGGATTACCTTACCGCCGCCGAATTTTATTTCTTCGCCGTAAGTCGTTTTGTCATCCTCGACTTCAATATAAAGATTGGTGTCGGCCAGTCGCACTTTATCGCCGGTCGTCGGTCCAAACATGGCGGTATAGGCCGAGCGTTCTATTTCATATGCCATGCCCTAGCCTTCCAAGCTTCCATGTATTTTCGCGTTGAATCCATAGATTTCACGCTTGCCTTGGTAGGCGACGAGATCGACCTCACGGGCCTGACCCGGCTCAAACCTAACCGCCGTACCCGCTGGAATGTCGAGCCGAAAACCTTTGGTGGCTTCGCGGTCAAATGCGAGGGCCTCATTGGCTTCATAAAAATGAAAGTGTGAGCCGACCTGCACCGGACGGTCGCCGGTATTGGTAATTTTAAGGGTGAGCACGTCGCGGCCTGAGTTGAGGGTGATCGCGCCGTCTTGGGTGATAATTTCTCCGGGTATCATTTAAAACTCTCTCTCAGCGTATCGGTTCGTGGACAGTGACAAGTTTGGTGCCGTCTGGAAACGTCGCTTCGACCTGAATATCGTGGATCATTTCGGCGATGCCACCCATCACCTGATCGCGCTTGAGAACAGTCGCGCCATCCGACATTAGATCGGCAACATTGCGGCCGTCGCGCGCGCCTTCAACGACGTAATCACTGATCAGGGCTATTGCTTCCGGGTAATTGAGTTTGACTCCGCGCGATAAGCGCTTACGGGCGACCTCCGCCGCCATTGCAACCAGGAGCTTGTCTTTTTCTCGTGGTGAAAGATTCATCTCTTTCCTCCCTTTTCAATAATCTAACTCGGGTTAAATTTAATTATTTTAATCTAGGGCAATTAAATTTTTTACATATTCCATAGTCTGGGTAGGGCTGCCGGCAGTTCCGCCACCTGGTTTCTAAAGGCACACCAAAAGGCGCCGAAGTCGTTGCGCAGCGCAAAAGCATCCCGCCCCAGCCAGCGCATGACCAAAACCCCGTTGACGAAGGTTGCGCCTGTTAAAGTGGTCGTGTCTCGGGCCGCAAAAATGTCCCGGGCTGTCGTGAGGTGCTGTTCGGCATCCACGCCGATATAAACTCCCGTCGCCGCGGCCACGGCACTGTTAAAACAGGCTGGTTTGCTAGTTACCGCAGCGATGTCGTCTTTGAGATGTAGGGCATCCGCCCAAACCAGATGACCATTCTGGGAAACTTCCCAACCATCATGAGCCGAACCGAAACGAAACTGTTCACCATGACCCAGCCGGCCAAACACCATCATTTCACCGGCGAGCAACCTGCCGCCTTCCGCGACATCAATAGCCGTCGAGCGCCGCAAGCGCGCGCCATCAAACAAAATAGTTTCCTGCGGTAGATATTCGAGCCAGCTGTTGGGCGCTGCTTCGAGGCGCACGTTAATCTGAGAGTCCGCACCCGCAGAGCGATAAATTTTTTCTGCTGCCTGTGCCATCACCAGGGCTTGCGCGTGTTCTCCGGTCTCAATCTCAACAGATATTTGATCACCACCAACCAGGCCACCCGATGTTGTCACAATCACCGCCTGCGTGATGTCGTCTTTTGGCGGGTTCGGAAATAAAATACGCTGCGGGTCTCGCTGGAACAAATCGTCCAACCGCGTCATGCCATCGGCATCCGCGACAAAACTTAAGCGTGCCCTGCCGTCTACAATTATCGGCTTAGGTGTTGGTGTTTCGTCCTTAGACGGTGAGATAGCGGCGTACATCTTCCTCTACCATGGTCTCGCCAGTGCCGTGCATGACAACTTCGCCTCGATCCATAACAGCGTAATCGTCAGCAAGGTCGCGGGCAAACTCGAAATACTGTTCGACCAATAAAATTGCCATTTCGCCACGACCCGCCAGTAAGCGGATGACCCGTTCGATATCCTTAATGATAGAAGGTTGAATGCCTTCGGTGGGTTCATCCAAAATCAACAAGCGTGGGCGCGTTACCAGGGCACGGGCAATTGCCAATTGCTGTTGCTGCCCACCGGAGAGATCACCGCCGCGCCGGCTCAACATGTCTTTCAAGACCGGAAACAGATCAAAGATTTCATCCTGAACGTGGCGTAGCGCCCGTGGGATTGCCGCAAACCCAGTCTGCAGATTTTCCTGCACGGTCATTAGCGGAAAAATTTCGCGGCCCTGCGGCACGTAGGCGATACCGCGCGCCGCCCGGTCATACGGCGACATCACCGTGATATCTTGATCTTCCCATATAATCCGGCCATTTTTGATCGGCTGATGTCCGGCAATCGCGTTAAGCAAGCTGGTTTTGCCGACACCGTTCCGCCCCATCACGCAAGTAACCTTGCCCTTGTCCGCATCGAGCGCGACAGATTTCAGGGCCTGACTGGCGCCGTAATAGAGATCGATATCTTGAACATTTAACATACCATCACGCCTTATCTGCCTAAGTACACATCGATGACTTGCTCATCGTTTTGCACTTTATCCAAGGACCCCTCAGCCAGAACCGAGCCTTCATGGAGCACGGTCACCCGACTTTCGAGAGACTTTACGAATTCCATATCGTGCTCGACGACGACAACCGAATGATCGCCGGCGATTTTCTTGAGCAGGATTGCGGTTTGTTCGGTTTCAGCATCGGTCATCCCGGCGGCTGGTTCATCGACCAACAATAATTCCGGCTCCTGCATCAGCAACATGCCGATCTCAAGCCATTGCTTTTGACCGTGGGACAAGTTGCCGGCAGCGGTTTGGTATTCGTCGCTCAACGCAATGATACCCAGCACTTCATCGATGCGATCCTGCTGTTCACCACGTAATTTAAACAACAAGGATTTTATCACATCCCGGCTGCCGCTTAGGGCCAATTCTAAATTGTCGAAGACTGTCTGGTTCTCAAACACTGTTGGTTTTTGAAACTTGCGGCCGATCCCCATATTGGCGATCCGGGTTTCATCAAAACGCGTCAAATCAGTAATGCCATCAAATAAAATTTGCCCCTGATCGGGCCGGGTTTTGCCGGTGACCACATCCATCATGGTGGTTTTACCGGCGCCGTTCGGGCCGATAATCGCCCGCAACTCTCCTTTATTTACGAAAAAGCTTAAATTATTGAGCGCTTTAAATCCGTCAAAACTGACCGACACAGCATCAAGATAGAGGATTGTGTCATGGTATTTTGGCGTCTGGGAGATAGATGTCACTTCAGGGGTAACTCTCATCTTATGCGCCCTTCAAATTCTGGCGCATGTGATTGGAGATGCGGTGAAAAAAGCCAGTCAAGGATACGCCGCCCGCACGTTTGACGCTAAAAGATGCAACCGAACCGATGATACCTTTGGGGAGAAAGATGGTTGAGAAAATAAACAAACCACCAAGGGCATAGAGCCAAATCTCAGGAAACGCACCGGTGAGATAGGACTTAGCGTAATTCACCAGCACACCGCCAAGCACCGCGCCATAAAGTGAGCCGCGCCCGCCGATCGCCACCCAAATTACGATTTCGATGGAGTTGGCAGGGAGAAATTCGCTTGGGTTAATAATGCCGACCTGCGGCACGTAAAGCGCCCCGGCGATACCGGCTAGCATGGCGGAGACGGTAAAAACGAAGAGTTGATAATACTCAACGCGGTAACCCAGAAATCGCGTCCGGCTTTCAGCATCGCGAATGGCGACGAGCACGCGACCCAGTTTGGAAGATACAATATATCGACATAACACATAACCAAACGCCACCGCCAAAGCTGACAACATAAAGAGCGTCACCCGCATGCCATCAGTATGGATATTGAACCCGAGGATATCTTTAAAATCGGTTAGGCCGTTATTACCGCCAAAGCCCATATCATTGCGGAAGAAGGCCAGCATCATGGCGTAGGTCAGCGCCTGGGTGATGATCGAGAGATACACCCCGGAGACTCGCGAGCGGAAGGCAAACCAGCCAAAGACAAAAGCCAGGATACCAGGCACCAGCACGACCATCAGCATTGCAAAGCTGAAACTATCGAAGCCATACCAGTACCACGGCAATTCTTTCCAGTTCAGGAAGACCATAAAATCTGGCAGTTCGGCATTGCCGTAGACACCGCGTGCACCGATCTGGCGCATCATATACATGCCCATGGCATATCCGCCGAGCGCAAAAAACGCGCCGTGGCCAAGGCTTAATATGCCACAATAACCCCAGATCAAATCAACGCTGAGCGCCAGCAGCGCAAAAGTGAGATATTTACCAAGCAGGCTCACCATGAAAGTCGGCACATGGAAGAAACTGTCTTTGGGAACGTAAAGATTCAATACCGGCACGAATATAATCGCCACTAAGATAATACCGAGGAGCCATTTACCGCCGGTATCGGTGAGTAAAAAGGAAAAGCCGGAACGTCTTTGGAAGGCGGGAGACTGCGACATCTTAATTCTCCACTGCCCGGCCTTTGAGAGAGAACAGTCCACGCGGCCTTTTTTGAATGAAGAGAATAATGGCAACGAGCACCAAGATTTTCGCCAGTACGGTGCCTGCGAAAGGTTCCAGGAACTTATTGACAATACCGAGACTGAAAGCACCGACAAGTGTGCCCCAGAGATTACCGACGCCGCCAAAGACAACCACCATAAAGCTATCAATGATATAGGCTTGGCCGAGATTGGGGCTGACATTGTCGATCTGGCTCAACGCTACCCCGGCAACGCCGGCAATGCCGGAGCCCAATCCAAAGGTGAGTGCATCGACATAGCCAGTTCTGATTCCCATCGAACTGGCCATCGGCCGGTTTTGCGTCACCGCCCGCATTTGCAAACCAAAAGCAGTTTTGCGCAGAAACAGTATTAAGAGTCCCAGAACCAAGAGACTAAATGCGATGATCCAAATGCGGTTATAGGTCAGCACCAAGCCGCCAGTGATTTCGATCGCGCCGGACATCCACTCCGGATTGCCGACCTCGCGATTGGTAGGGCCGAAAATCGAACGCACAAATTGCTGCAGGATCAGACTCAATCCCCAAGTTGCGAGCAATGTTTCAAGCGGACGGCCATAAAGGTAGCGAATAATGCCGCGCTCAATCGCGATGCCGAACCCGCCTGCTACGACAAAGGCGGCAGGGATGGCAACAGCGATGGAAAAACCAAAGGCCTCCGGGAAATAAGCGCGGAATATTTCCTGGACGACAAATGTTGTATAGGCGCCGATCATCACTAACTCGCCATGGGCCATATTGATGACCCCCATAACACCAAAGGTAATGGCGAGACCAACGGCCGCGAGCAGCAGGACCGAACCAAGACTGATACCTTGGAAAATATTGCCGATGCCGTTCCAAAAGACGAGGCTCGCTTCGATGTCGCTGAGCGCCTTGTCAACAGCCTCTTTGACTTCAGCGTCTTTCTCCACGGTAGCGAGACTGCCGAGCAAGGCGCGGACTTCAGGTACGGCAAATTCCGTCAAAACTTTTACCGCCGCGAGCCGTTCCACCTGATCTTTTGAGATTTTAAGCTCGGTCGCCGCCACCGCCATCACCATCTTGGCTTTAATTTTTTCATCAGTTTCCCGTTCTAGTGCTTTCTTAAGCGTCGGCAGGGAACCTGCCGATGCTGACTTAAACACTGCCTCGGCCGCTTTGAGGCGTTGTCCAGGGTTTTTGCTTAAGAGCGTTAAGCCGCCAAGCGCGCCACGGATTACGCGGCGGATGCGGTTGTTGATACGAATTTTTTTGAGTTTTGATTTCGGCGACTGCCCCAGCTCTTTAGCGGTGAGAGGATCAATTAGCAGATAGGTTGATCCGGCTTTTTTAATGATGACGACTTTTCTGTCTGATTTTTGAAAATAGAGTTTACTGCCAACTAGAGCCTGCAACACTTCTGCCGCTCGGTCATGGCCTGAAGCGCTAATGACTTTAACCGTTTGAATTTTCTGCTTGGTGTTAGCTTTGGCAAGAGACGCGATGGTTTCGCCGAGAGTTGCCGCAGTAGCGTCCGCATTATTTAAAGCAAAGATGATCGCCAACAAAACTAAAATTTTTTTAAAGGGTGCCACGCCTAATTCTTTCTGATCATTAATTTAATTTAGAGAGCGGGGACAGCCCCTAAGGAACTGTCCCCACATTGGGTAGGTTGCTTAGTTTATGAATTTTGGTTTTTGGCAGTTGCCGCAAACCCACGGGAAGGTCCAATTAGCCGTCAACTTGGCGCTTTCCGGAATGAAGTCACTCCAGGCGTCACCTCTAACAACTTTATTGGTTTTCCAAACAGTTTCGAATTGACCATCTTCCTGGATTTCACCGATTAGAACCGGTTTGGAAAGGTGGTGGTTGGTGTTCATGATAGCAATACCACCGGTCAGGTTTTTAACTTTCTGGCCGTACATGGCTTGGCGAACCGCATCGATGTTGGTCGTGCCGGCCTGTTTAACTGCCTGCACCCACATGTTGAAGCCAATGTAGTGTGCTTCCATGGGATCGTTGGTGACGCGCTTTTTGTTTTTGATGAACGCGTGCCATTTTTTAATGAAGGCAGCATTTTCCAGCGTTTCAACGCTCATGAAATAGTTCCAAGCGGCCAAGTGACCAACCAAAGGTTTGGTATCAAGGCCAGCAAGTTCTTCTTCACCAACCGAGAAAGCGACGACGGGAATGTCTTCCGCTTTGATACCTTGGTTGCCAAGCTCTTTATAGAACGGCACGTTGGCGTCACCGTTAATGGTCGAAACCACAGCGGTTTTCTTGCCGGCCGAAGCGAATTTCTTCACTTGGGAAACAATCGTTTGCCAATCGGAATGACCGAACGGAGTGTAATTTTCCATGATGTCGGATTCTTTAACGCCTTTGGCTGTCAAGAAAGCGCGCAGGATTTTATTGGTCGTCCGAGGATAGACATAGTCGGTACCTAAGAGAACCCAACGTTTGGCTGCACCACCGTCTTCGCTCATTAGATATTCAACAGCTGGAATTGCCTGTTGGTTTGGTGCCGCACCAGTATAGAAAACATTGCGTGAGCTTTCTTCACCTTCGTACTGCACCGGGTAAAACAGCATGCTGTTCAATTCTTCAAAAACCGGCAGCACGGATTTACGGGAAACCGAGGTCCAGTTACCGAAAACGACATCGACTTTATGCTTGAGGATCAACTCTTTGGCTTTCTCCGCAAAGAGCGGCCAGTTCGAAGCCGGGTCAACGACGACGGCTTCGATTTTTTTACCCAAAAGACCGCCTTTTTTATTTTGCTCTTCAACGAGCATCAGCATAGTGTCTTTCAGTGTGGTTTCACTGATCGCCATCGTGCCGGAAAGGGAATGAAGGACACCGACTTTAATTGACTCGGCAGCCTGTACTGCACCAGCGAACATTGTCGAAAGTGCGATAACACTAGCACCAGCTAATGTAAGGAATTTGGTTTTCATAGTTTTCTCCACTTCAAGATTGTTGTTGCATCAGACCTTGTACCGCAAGGGCCGTGCCAGTTTTGTGAAGAATTTATTATATTTAATGATTACAATAAGTTAGATAAAGTAATAGACTGAAAATTTGATACTGTTCAACGATTTGTTTCATTTAATTGCCTATTTAATAGGCTTATTAATTTATTGACTATTTTTTAATCAAATCGGTATGCTTAATATTTGGCCATCGGAACTTTTAGAGGCATTTACAAATTTGTCGAGAGCCGTGATTTCCACACTGAGTGAAATACCGCCAAGTTTAAAACGTCTGGTGGCGCATGTGGTAAGCCGCTCGGCTGGCTGCCAGTATTGTTTCGCTCACTCCGCTCTGAGTGGTTCGACGGTTGAAGATCTTTCGACCGAAAAAATTGCCGCCGCTTTTGAATACG
>CAJWIB010000067.1 GCA_913041095.1 uncultured Rhodospirillaceae bacterium
AGTCGCGGTTTTACTGAAGTTGTTATCTTAGCTCAATCAGTTCGACCCGAACACCGTCTGGTCTGTTAAAGAATAATTGGCGGGCGTTTCGCGATTCCATAATATTGACCGTGTAGTCGATATTATGGTTTTCTACAAAAGCGCCTCACAATAAATTTGATTTTTATAATGGGGGAATTTATGAACAAAGCAATTGTCATCCATCAATACGGTGGACCGGAAGTACTTCAGTGGGAAGACATTGACATCGGTGATCCGGGACCAGATGAAGTCAGAATCAAGCATGAAGCTGTTGGTCTGAATTTTAGAGATACCTATCATCGTTCCGGCTCCTACGGCGTACCGGGAGATAGGTTTCCAACAATTATCGGTGGCGACGGTGCCGGTACGATTGAAGCGGTCGGCGAAAAAGTCAGCAATTTAAGCGTTGGTCAGCGGGTTACCTATGGCAATGGCCCGATGGGCTCTTACGCCCAGTCCCGGCTTATGCCGGCCAAATTTGTATTACCTCTACCCGACGGTATTGAATTTCAAACTGCCGCCGCCATGATGGTTAAGGGCATGACCGCGCAATATCTCATTCGCTCCTGCTATCCGGTGAGTTCCGGCGATACCATCCTCATTCAAGCGGTTGCGGGCGGCGTCGGTTTGATCCTGTGCCAATGGGCCAAGCATTTAGGCGCTACGGTTATCGGCACGGTAAGTACCGAAGAAAAAGCAGAGCTCGCCCACTCCTATGGCTGCGATCATGCTATCAATTATTCTGAAGAAGACTTTGCCAAACGAGTGCGGGAAATCACCGATGGTGAAGGCGTGCCGGTCGTCTATGATGGAGTCGGATTATCAACCTTTGAGGGCTCGATCGACAGTCTTAGGGTGCGTGGCACGCTGGTCGGCTACGGCAATGCATCCGGCAACTTCCCGAAATTCGATCCACTGTTACTAATGGATAAAGGCTCACTCTATTTTCAGCGGACGTCGATGCGGCATTTTGTTCGCGACCGTGCTGAACTTGAGCAAGTGTCAGGAGAAATAATGGCGCTGGTATCTGAAGGAACGATCAAGATCGAAGTAAATAAAACCTATCCGCTGGAAGAAGCGCCGCAAGCCCACATTGATCTCGAGGCCCGCAAAACTTCGGGCTCCGTCGTCTACATACCATAAATGTGATGCCAGCCATTCGTCGGTTTTCTTGACAGGAATCGACCATCATCCTAGGCTTCGATCCAGCGCAGAATAAAATATTCTTGATCACGCCAATACCGTCAGGCGCCGGCATTGTCCGCGACATGCATTGTTACGCAGCGACTGGAACAGTTTGGTTCGACACCGATGAAGATACTATCGGCCGAGCCATTGTTGGTAATTAGCTCCTATTCAGATAGGGCCAAATCCGTAATGACGGTGGCCATGAAATTAGAGGCCTCGGCGCCAGAGACAGCCCGATGATCGAAAGTCATGGACAAAGGCATCATGCGCCGGACGACCGGCTGGCCGTCACGGGCAACGACTTCGTCCCTAGCCCGGCAAACACCCAGGATCGCCACTTGGGGCGGCGAGACGATAGGTGTCGTATAATGGCCCAGTAAGGGACCAGCGTTGGTCAACGTAATAGTGGCGCCCCGCAGTTCATCCGCCGGCACCGTGCGGGCTTCAACGGCGGCCCGCAATTCATCGAAGCCTTTTCTGAGATCGTCAGATGTCCGATTGCCGATATCATGCATTACCGGAACAAACAGCCCAGCATCCGTATTGACAGCGATTCCCAGATCAATTTTCTTGTGGACACGCAAGCCGTTTTCGCTGCTGTCATACCAAGCGTTACACATGGGTTCGGCCTTGCAGCCGGCGGCCATGGCGCGCATCAGGCGCATGGAAATATCCTGATCGCCTTTCCAGTCACCGATATCGGCGTCCTCCATGATCGTCGTTGCGGCAACTTCGCTGTTGGCGTGGGCCATGCGCCGGGCCATGGCGCGACGGACGCCTTTAAGTGGCTCTAACGGTTCGGCATCGGCTACATCAGCGGCAGCGGCTTCGACGTCTTTGGCCGTGATCACATTGCCTTGGCCAGTCGGTGTCACCATAGCCAGATCGACGCCTAATTTCTGCGCTAGCGCTCGCACCACCGGAGTGGCTTTACCAGCTTTGCGTGAATCTTTTGTCTCCACCTCGACCGATGCTTCTTGAACCTGAACTTCCCCCGCATGTTGTTTACCGACGACCGTGCCGGCATCTTTAGCCTCGCCCTCAGCAAAACTCACCAAAGGTATACCAACCTCAACGACATCCCCTTCTTCACCATGAATCTTAGTAATTTTACCGGAACAAGGCGACGGCACCTCAACCACCGCCTTGTCGGTTTCTACTGAGACCAAGGGTTGGTCGGTAACAACATTGTCACCCTCCCCCACGTGCCAGGCGACAATTTCCGCTTCCTGAAGGCCTTCGCCGAGATCAGGTAGATTAAATTCTTTCATAGGTAATTCCTTTTTACTGGATTAGTTAGCTTATGGTTCTTCGGGAAAGGCGACCGCACGCCGGACGGCGTCTATAATGCGATTTTCACTGACCAAATAGCGATGTTCGTTTTTGGCATAAGGAATGACGGTGTCGTAACCCGTTACCCTTAAAACCGGTGATAAGAGATGAAGCAGCCCTTTTTCGGCCAGTCGCGCCGCAATTTCTGCTCCGAATCCGCCGGTATAAGGGGCCTCATGTACAATGACACAACGGCCTGTTTTCTCCACCGAACTGAGGATAGTCGGCATATCCAACGGCGTCAAAGTGGCGACATCAATCACCTCGGCCTCAATCCCCATTCCCGACAGTGTCTCCGCCGCCGCTAAGGTTTCCGCCACTGCAGCTCCCCAACTAACCAAGGTCACATCGCCGCCCTCTCGCAGGACGAAGCACAAATCCAGAGGCAAGGCTTCACCGTCATCGGGGACTTCCTGCTTGACGGTGCGGTAGACGCGCTTGGGCTCAAGGAACATGACCGGGTCAGGATTTCTGATCGCCGCCAGCAGCAAGCCATAAGCCCTGAGGGGTGATGACGGGATGACGACCCGCAGCCCCGGAATATGGGCGAAGATTGCTTCGGTGCTTTCCGAGTGGTGTTCGGGACCATGGATACCACCGCCGTAAGGAGCCCGGATAACCAAGGGACAGCTCAGCCGTCCACGGGTCCTGTTCCGCAATCGGGCTACGTGGCTGATAATCTGATCGAAGGCCGAGTAAATAAATCCCATAAACTGGAACTCGGCCACCGGCTTGAGTCCCGCCGCCGCCATGCCGACGGTGACACCGCCGATACCGGCCTCAGCCAGGGGCGTATCAATCACCCGGTCAGCACCATAAATTTCCTGCAAGCCTTCGGTGGCACGAAAAACGCCGCCGTTGACGCCTACATCTTCTCCCAACAGGACGACGTCTTTGTCATCTTTAAGCGCGCGGCCAAGAGCCTGGCAGACCGCTGATACCATCGTAAGCTCAGCCATAACCGTTCTCCTCACTCTTGGAAAATTCAGCCAACACAGCTTCCCGCTGGTCCTTCAAATCCATGGGCAATTCGGCGAACATATGGTCGAACATGGCCTCGGGCGGCAAATCCTCTTGCGCCTCATACTTAGCAATACCGTCTTCAATTTCCTGATCGATGGTAGTGATGAGATTTTCTTCATCGTCCTTGGTCCAGGCCTGGCTCTCCGATAAATAGGTGCGCAGCCGGATCAGAGGTTCGTTTTTCCAGTGAGCGCTGACCACGTCCGGGTCCCGGTAACGGCTGGCGTCATCGGCGGTAGAATGATCGGTGAGGCGATAGGTAATGGCTTCAACAACAGTCGGACCGCCGCCGGATCGGGCGTTTTCGAGAGCCCGAGAGACCACGTCACAAACGGCGATCACATCATTCCCGTCCACTTGTTCCCCGGGAATTCCAACCGCCAGGCCCTTTTGCGCCAGGGTTTTTGCTGCACTTTGCCTTTCGCGGGGCATTGAAATGGCCCATTGGTTATTGATGATGATAAAGACCACCGGTACATGCCACGCACCGGCGAAATTCATAGCTTCGTAGAAATCACCTTTTGAAGAACCACCGTCTCCTATGGTCGTCACAGCCACTCTTTTCTCATCTCTCAACTTGAAGGCGTAGGCAACGCCGACGGCCTGGGTCGTTTGCGTGGCAATAGGTGTGGTTAGCGGGAAATCTTCGGAAGGACCGGCAAAGACGTTACCGCGTTCGTCACCTCCCCAAAACATCAAATCCTCATCTATGGTTACACCCCGTACAAGCATGGCGGCGGTATCTCGATACGTACCCAATAGCACATCTTCTTTTTTCATCGCTGTTGCGTAGCCGACACGGACGGCTTCTTCACCGAGTTCAGGCGCATAGCTGGGAATGCGACCGGATCGCTGCATGGCGGTTAATTTACCGTCATAGCGCCGGGCTAAAGTCATGCGCCGGTATAGTTCAATAAGCTTACTTTGCTCTTGGGCAAAAGCAGGCAGCTCAGTTGTCACTTGGCCTTCCGGATCAAGGTAACGGGTATAGGAAATATCGAGATTGTTCATTGGCACCTGTTGGATTGGGTTGTTTTTGAATCTCAACAGGATACGCCATTCTGGCTGAAATTAATTTGTATTTAACCCATAATAATCATAAAATATGCACATATTTTTCGTTCATATGATGAATTATGATAGAATATTGTATATTATGGAACTAGATGCTACAGATATAAGAATCCTCTCCCTTCTTCAATTAGATGCCCGGGCCTCGAATGCAGAAATTGCTGAGATCGCCCTGCTCTCAGCGTCGCAATGCCATCGCCGAGTCAAGCGGTTGGAAGAAGAAGGTTTTATCACTGGCTATCATGCCGAAATCGATGCCGCACGTGTCGGTTTGGATATCAATGCGTTTGTTCATGTTACTCTGGGCACACATGAGGAAAATCGTGTCAAAGCATTTGTTGAGGCGATTGAACCTATTGAAGATATTCAGGAGTGCTATTCGATAACCGGCGATGCGGATTATATTTTGCGCGTGTCAATGCCCAATCTAACCTCATTTTCCGAATTTATAATGCATCAGCTAATGCCGTTGCCCATGGTAGGGAATGTCAAATCATATATCGCGATGGAAAGTGTCAGGAATAGCAACCAGCTTCCATTAACGCATTTGCCTTAAACTGGTTAAAAAATTTAAGCAGTCGCACTTTAGGCAGTATCAAACCAACCTAGATTGATCGATCGCGACCTTTCCAATAAGTCTCTTTGATGGCGTTCTTCTGGATTTTGCCAACGGCGGTTTTGGGCAGCGAATCAACGAATTTGACTAATCGTGGGCGTTTGTGGCGGGCTATCGCAGCCGCACAGTAATCAATTAATTCTTCTTCAGTTATCGTTTTGCCTGCCTCCAGAACTACATGAGCCGCCGGCAACTCGCCCCAATGATCATCCGGAATGCCGAAAACCGCGCATTCATTAACCGCCTCATGAGTATAGAGAGCGTCTTCAATTTCTGTCGGATAGACATTTTCACCGCCAGAAATAATCATATCTTTTGAACGATCAACCAAAAATAAAAATCCATCTTCGTCGAGATAACCGATATCACCAGTTTTTAGCCAGCCATCAGCGGTAAACACATCCTTGGTTTGCTGCGGGTCTTTATAATATTCGATCATCTTATGTGGGCCTTTGGTGACAACTTCACCAGGCTCTCCTGTCGGTAACGGTTTGTCGTCACGATCAAATATCGCCAATTCCAAATCGCTATAAGCTCGGCCAATACTATTGGATTTCGAAAGATTAAACTCCGGTGGCCGCACGGTTAAATTGCCGGCTTCCGACTGACCATATTGCTCTTGCCACACCATATCCGGTAGGGCCGCAAGCATGCGTTCTAGCTGAGCAACAGAAGTCGGAGCGCCACCAAAATTGCAATAGCGCCAGTTTTTTAATCGCTCGGCGGTAAATTCCGGATGACTGATCACGCTGTTGACTTGGGTCGGTACGAGAAAAGCACTAGTCACGCCCCTATTTTCAACCATGTCAATAAATTCGTCTGGATTCCAGGCCGGCATCATGACACAGGTGCTGCCGATTTTTATGGCGGTCTGAAACCACACAAACAGACCAGCGATATGAAAAAGTGGCGTTGAACAGCACATGGCATCATCCGGCCGCATATCAAACTCTCGCTCAGCACGGACACTACCGATGACCCGGGACGCGTGATTGACGACAACGCCTTTGGGAAATCCCGTGGTGCCCCCAGTATAGGTAATCGCAAAGGCATCGGTCTCAGCGATATCAACATCCGGCTCACTTACCGACGCGTCAGCAATAAAACTTTCTAGTGTTTCGATACTTTCTTCCGCCGGTGCCGGACCTCCAAAAACGATAATTCGAGATAACTCCGGAGTATTTTCGGTAACGCTCATCAAATTTTCCAATAAACTAACATTAACGAAAACCGTGCTGATATCGGTTTTATTGATGACATGCATCAACTCGCCGGCACTAAAGCGGGTGGACAAATGAGCTAGCACGGCGCCAGATTTAGCGGCACCAAAATAGATTGTGGGATAGTCAAAATGATTAGCTGAAAAGATCGAAATATTTTGATCTTGGGTCAGACCGTGATCAATCAGTGCGTTGGCGATCTGGTTGGCAGATTCATTTAACTCACGATAAGTTGTTTTCTGATCGCCAGCCACGATTGCAAGTTTCTCCGGCTGAGCTGCCGCCGAATTAGTTAGCAAATCCCCGATTAACATATTGATATTCCCTATCCAGTATTGTCATGTTTATTATATTGTCCGATAACCATAAGAGATAATTAGCAAAAAATAAAATACTTAGCAGGGTTTGAACTCACAAAGATATGAATTACAAAGTCAACATAAAAGATAAAAATTCTGCCTTTGAAGTAGCCTTGGGGATGATGATTTTAGAATCCGCCTTAAGGCAGGATATCGATTACCCACATGGGAACTACCACCGATGAAAATATGCCGTTTCAATGACAATCAATTGGGCTTAATCCAAGGCGATAATGTATTGGATGTCTCACAAGCTTTGATCGTTCTACCAGCTCTCAATTGGCCGTACCCGCGTGGCGATCAACTTATCACCAATCTTGATGCGGTGATGGAAGTCATCAAGGATATTCGCGATTCCGCGCCGGCAATGCCGATCAGTGAGGTAAAACTGCTCAGTCCAGTCGCCAATCCGATGAATATCGTCGGTGCGCCGATCAACTATCAAAAGCATATTGACGAAAGTAACAAAGATGATGGCATCGTTTCTAAACGCGCCATTACCAATATTTGGGATTGGGGCATGTTCCTAAAATCAAATAGTTCGCTAGTTGGTGCTGGCGAAGGCGTGGCCTTGCGCTTCGTTGAGGATCGCAATGATCACGAAGTTGAGCTCGCGGTCATCATCGGTAAGGCTGGTATTAATATTTCTGCTGAAAACGCCCTTGATCATATTGCCGGCTATGCCATTGGCTTGGACATGACAACGCGGGGTAAGGAGCTCCAAAGTTTTCGCAAATCATCCGATACCTATTCCGTCCTTGGTCCCTGGATGGTCACCAAAGACGAGATTGACGATCCCAACAATCTTGATCTTAAAATTTCGGTGAATGGTGAAGTTCGGCAAAACTCCAACACCGACCAACTCGTCTACAATGTTCAGAAATGCATTGAATATACGACCACACGCTACACGCTGTATCCCGGCGACATTATTATGACCGGCACACCGGAGGGCGTTGGTCCGGTTGAACCGGGTGATACCATGACAGCAGAAATCGAGGGTATCGGACATATGGAAGTTGCAATCCGCCGGGCTTAACACCTCTTACCAAGCCTTCTTTCCATATCGCGGAATAAAATCACCGCAGAAACCAACAATCGGCCTGCAATTGATTTACATGCCGGCTGGATAAACCGCATACTTTGCTGAATAATATTAGTAAATCGCTGTGGGAGGATTAGATGTCAACTGTAATTGATGTCCATACGCATATGCTCAATGACCGCTGGCTAAGCTCTATATTGGAGCACGGTGGGCGTTACTCTTTGAAAGAACTCGGTGGCCAACGGGTGATTCATTATGATGACGCACCATTTATGACCTTGATGGACCCAATGTTCGACTATGCCCAACGCATCACCGACATGGATAAAGCCGGTGTGGATATCGCAATTGTGTCGCTGACCTGCCCGAGTGTCTATTGGGGTGGCGAAGAAGTCAGCACAGCCACCGCCCAGATGATGAATGATGATATGTCGGATCAACAGTCCACCTATCCAGACCGGATTCGCTGGTTTGCTACCCTGCCTTGGCAATATCCTGAGAAAGCGATCGCTGAGTTAGAGCGCGCCTGTGAAAAAGGTGCCGCTGGTGTATTCGTATCAGCCAGTATCACTGGGATGTCCTTAACCAATTCCGCCATTGCTTCGATTTGGGACGCCATTGACCAGCGCGAATTGCCGGTCCTGGTTCATCCAGGCGCGCCGCCAGGCGTCGCTGAAATGGATATGGTAAAATACAATTTAGCGTTCTCAGTGGGCTTCATGTTCGATACGACTTTGGCCATATCGCGCATGATATTTGATGGGTTTTTTGATCGCTACCAGAAGGTCAAAATCATAGCCTGCCATGCCGGAGGTACATTACCCTACATTGTCGGGCGGCTGGATCAGGCATTCGACAAAATGCCGCCTTGCCGGGAAGTCATTTCAGAACGGCCAAGCACATATTTTGACCGCCTATACTTCGATTCCATTGCTTACACTCAAGAAGCTCTGGAACTCTGTTTACATGTGTCCGGATCAGACAGACTGCTTTATGGTTCCGACTATCCGCACAATGTGGGTGACATGCCTGGTAATTTAGCGCGCGTTGACACCTTGGCGCCTGATATTGCCAAAAAGGTCAGAGGAAAAAATGCCATACAGTTATTTGGTTTTTAGGAGACCCGTTTAATGGCAATCAAAAAAATGAAATCAGGAACGACGGCTGATCTCTACCTCCGCCTATTAGCAAACCGGGGGATTGACTACATTTTCGCCAATCCTGGTACCGACTTTGCTCCGATCATCGAGAGTTATGCAAAAAATGAGAATGGCAAAGACAAAATGCCAACGCCAATTTCGGTCGCCCATGAAAATGTCGCTATTAGCATGGGTCTCGGCTATTACCTGGCGACGGGCCGGATGCAGGCGGTGATGGTTCATGTCAACGTCGGCACCGCCAACGCAATCTGCGGCATCATCAATGCAGCCAAAGACAATGTCCCGGTTTTGATGACCGCAGGCCGTACACCATTGACTGAGACGGAACTACCAGGGTCACGCTCGGGTAGCATTCATTGGGCCCAAGAGATGTTCGATCAGGCCAGCATGGTTCGCGAATCCGTTAAATGGGATTACGAATTGCGGAATAGCGAGCAAACCGAAGTAGTTGTCGACCGCGCTATCGAAGTTGCTAATGCGGTGCCAAAAGGACCGGTATATCTATCTCTACCACGCGAAGTGCTCAGCTCCGAGATTAAAGATATTGAATATGAAGCACCACCGCGCAAAGCCGCGCCCACGCCAGCAGCTCCCGACAGTTCTGCGATAGATCAAGCCGCTGAATTACTTGCTGATGCGGAACGCCCGTTAATTTTAACCAGATCGGCGGGACGGTACACACCAGACGCCGAAGCCTTGGCTAAATTAGCTCAGGATTTTGCTTTACCGGTAACGGAATACAGGCCGGTATACAATGCCATGCCTGGTGATCACGAGATGAACTTTGGCATGGATGTCCGGCCTCATCTAGAACAAGCCGATGTCGTACTTACCTTAGATACCGATGTGCCATGGTTGCCGGATTTCAACGGCGAACCACCAAAAGAAGCCAAGGTAATCCAGATGGCGACCGATCCATTGTTCCAAAGCTATCCAATTAGAGGATTTACCCGGGACCTTTGCATCACGGCAGATTTAAGTCTCGGATTAACTGCACTTTCCGAAGCCCTTGAGGGCAGAAACATCGCCGCAATCGATGCCCGCCGAGCACACTTGGCTGACCTTAAAGCCGAGCAAAAGAATCTATCCGCTGCGATTTTGGCAAAGATTAAAAATCAAACACCGATACATCCCGGATGGGCCAGCCATCTGCTTGGCGAGCGGCTGGATGATGATTCATTGATTTTCAACGATTATCCATTGCTACTACCCTTCATGAACAGGCCTCTACCTCACA